>CAZHIK010000062.1:0-17627 GCA_964532635.1 uncultured Enterobacterales bacterium | reverse complement strand
AGGATCCCGTGCCTGTGCGGATCGTCTCCCCTGGATGTCAGGAGGTCTGGATTCGGGCACCCACGCCCGGATCGAGGACACGAAGATCCTGGATACCCTCCCCAACGCCAACGGGGAGGGAGGGTACGGAATCGGTGCCTTCGGGGGTGCCACGCTCTCGGCAAGAGGATGCGAGCTAAGAGACAATACAGCTGTCGGGCTGGTAGCCCACTCCGGAACGGAGGTCTCGGTCATCGAGTCCATCGTCTCTGGCACCCGGGTGGACGACAACGGTCTCCACGGAATTGGCATGATGGCGCTCGACGGTGCTGCACTCTCGGCGGTTGGCTGTGTTCTGGACGGCAACACCAGGGCGGGGATCTGGGGCTACGATACGGGCACCGAAATCTCGCTGTTGAACACGACGGTCAGGGGCACCCACTTCAGCGCAGACAGAGAGGGTGGGTTCGGTGTCAGCATCGGAGAGGGCGCACAGTTCAGCGCGGAGCGCTGCTCGGTCGAGAACAACGCCGTCGTGGGGGTTCTTGCCACTGATCCCGGCACACAGGTCATCCTGCACGACTCGTCCATCACTGGAACTTCCATCGGCATAGGAGAGGAGTGCACGGCCGCTCTTGGGCTTG
Organism: uncultured Enterobacterales bacterium; assembly: GCA_964532635.1. GTDB lineage: Bacteria > Myxococcota_A > UBA796 > UBA796 > JAFGLY01 > CALDOK01. Next base: position 17,004 of record CAZHIK010000062.1, on the reverse strand, counting down.
TTGCTCAACATGGTGCATCGGTCTCCGCCTCGGACCTCCTGGTCCGGGACAACGAGGGGCCAGGAGTCTACGCCGTGGGAGCGAGTCGACTCGCGTGCTCCCGATGCTCCTTGATCGCCAATGACTTCGCGGGGGCAGCGGTACTCGATGGGGGTGTGCTCGAGCTTACCTCCTCGAGGATCGAGGAAACCGCGGAGAGCGTCAACCTGGGTGGAGGTGTCGGAATCTACGCCGCGGAGCAGCAGGACCTGGCCCCGCCGTCTCTGTCTGTCAGCGGCGGCACCGTCGCCGAAAACCTCGTGGCTGGCGCCTACCTGGTGGGCCAAGGTGACTTCCAGTTGGAGGCCAGCACCTTTTCGGGAAGCAGCGGTGTCGGGCACGGGGGCACGGTCCGATGCGGAGATGGCGTGTACGCGCAGGGAACCGAGGCCTGGGATGGAAACTCCGGCCTGTTGCTGGCAGGAAACGCCCTCACCGACAACGCTGGAGCCGGTCTCTTCCTGAACGATGGGTGGGCCCTGCTCGACAGCAACGCATGGTCGGGCAATTCGCCAGAACTCTTCGCCCAGGGCGATGCCTGCTCGGCCCCAGGAGAGGACTGGGCCGAGGTACCAGGCAGCGAGATCTGCCTGGGATGGGACAAACCAATCTGTGAACTCGAGTTCACGCTGAACCTGATGGTCCAGGAACCCACTCGTACGGTATCACCGAGAGCTTCGCTGCCACCCCATATCGTTCTGGAGCCCACACCAACGCTCGCCGTTCACCAGGCGACGCCTCCATATCGACTGTTCTGAACATCCCTCCACGATCCGTCTTCGGGGATAGCTTGCACAAGCGGGTGCCCGCCCGTACACGCAGTCTGCCTGCCGGGCCGTTTGATGGTCAAGACCCGTGCCGAGAACAACACGCTGGCCTACGGGGCGGCGTCCACCGACATCGGCTGGCGTGGGGCGCAGCTTCCTTGGCCGCTACGTGAGCGGGTTCTCCATGCCCAAGAGATGAGCCGTGGGCGTACTCCTCATGCCCCCACGGCGAGCTGGTCGCGCGCGCTCTCACCCACCAGTTCCGGAGGAGCCCGCGCGCCACGGCCACGTTGACCCTCGAAACCTGGAGCCACGTTGCCGGTGTCTACGACGACGGAGTCCTGTCAATCTAGGTAGACGGAGTACTACGCGGCACAGGCACCGGTGACGGGACCGGATTCGATTCGTCGTTCACCAGCTATGGCATTGGAATCGGTGGTGAACCCGCACACCTCCCCGGTCTATCCAGGCGCTTCACTCCACATACCCCAACGCACGCAGCTCTTCGCTCAACCTCCGCATCGCCTCGGTCTGCTCTGCAGCGCTGCCCATAGCCTCGGCGCTGCGATGCAGGGCCGCACAGCGAGGCTCCACGACGGCCAGCAGCAGTGCCACCTGCTCGGGCCGCTCGGCGGCCAGGTCCCGCAGTTGGGCTGGATCGGCCTGCAGATCGAACAGCCGCGGCGCGTCCAGGACGTGGCCCGGCCGGGGCAGCATCAGCTGGGCCGTAGGTGTGATCAAGCTGCAGGTGTAGGGGAAGGTCTCGAGCCCGTGGCGAGGCGCCGAGATCAGCTCAGCCCGGGCCTCGGCGCTGGAGTCCAGCACGTCGCGCCCAGACACCGCGTCACCGAAGGCCAGACCCGGATGCCCCAGGCGGCCGGCCAGGGTCGGCAGCACATCGGCGATCCCCATCAGCGCGCCCACTCGCTCGGGCTTCGCGCCAGGCACGCGCATGATCAGCGGCACGTGCACCTGCTCCCACCAAAGCTCGAAGTGCTCCACCACCTGGTGTTGCCCCACGCCCTCGCCGTGGTCGCCCACCACCACCACCACGGTGCTGTCCCAGGCTGGATCTGCCCGCAGGGCATCGAACAGGCGCCCGATCTGGGCGTCCATGTAGCGGACCTCGGCGTCGTAGGCGTCGAGCAGCTCACCGCTGCTCAGGGTGCGACGGTCGGGAAGCTCGAAGCCCTGATCGGGGACGCCCCGCCGCGCCAGCTCGGCGTCGCGCTCGGCCGCGTCTCCGCCGAAGTCGGTGTAGTCGGCTGGAGCATTCAGGGGCTGGTGAGGATCGAAGTAGTGCACCCAGAGCAGGTAGGAGCTGTCGCGCCGCTGGGAGAGCCAAGCCAGGGCCGCATCCGTGGTCTCGGCCGCCACGCGCTCGGGGGCGTCGGGCTGGTCGAAGTGCTGGAAGCCCAGCTCGAGGCCCGTGCCCTTCTTGACCGGCGCCGCGCTCACCACCGCCGCGGTCTGCATCCCGGCGTCCAGGGCCCGCTGGGCGAAGCTGCGGAGCCCGTACTGGGCCCAGCGAGGCTGCGCGCCGAAGTCGAAGTTGGTGAACACCCCGTGCTCTGTGGGCGAGGACGCGGTGAAGAGCGAGGTGTGGGACGGCAGCGTGCAGGAGATGGGGGCGACGCAGCGTTCGAACACCAGAGATTCGGCGGCCAGGTCGTCCAGCGCCGGGGTGGTGTCGCGGAAGTGGCCGTAGCTGCCGAGGTGATCGGCCCGGAGGGTGTCCAGGGTGATGATGACCAGGTTGGGCGGATCAGCCTGGGAGCCCGGCTCCCTATCGGCATCCCCGTCACAGGCCCCGCCGAGCGCCAGCAGGCACAAGGCGAGGGCGGCGGATCGGGTGGTCATCATGCGGTGCGCTCCAGGGAATCCCACCACGACTATCACTTCCCTCGAATGGATGGCGCCCAGCATCGTCGGGGGGCAGCGGAGGTGAGACATGACACTCACGACCCTCGCCCTTCTGGCTACCCTGCTTTCCCCCGCCCCCGCCGACGCTGGTGTGCGCGTCGCCGTGACCCCTGCCGGTGTCCACGTGGCGCTCAGCCCCTGGGCTCCCGGCTACGTGCCCCCGCCCCGCAGCGGCTACCGCTGGGTGGCCGGTCACTACGGCGTCCACGGCAACTGGATCCCGGGCCACTGGGTCCCCACCCGGACTCGCGCTGGCTACGTCTGGGTCCACGGCTACTGGGATGGAATCCACTGGGTGAACGGCTACTGGCGCCTCGCCAGCCGCAGCGGTCACAGCTGGGTGAGCGGCTACTACCACGACGGCTGCTGGGTCCACGGCCACTGGAAGGCACACAGCCACGGCCACAGCCACAGCCGCGCCACCGCTCGCGCCCACAGCTCGAGCCGCGCTGCCGCCCACGCCCACGCCAGGGCCCAGGCCGAGCGCAAAGACCGCGCCGAAGACCGCCGTGACCTCGCCGAGGACCGCCGAGACCGCGCTGAGGACCGCGCCGACCGCCGCGAGGACTACTACGATCGTCTCGAGGACCGCCACGACCGCAACCCCAACGACCTCGAAGACGTCTACGACCGTCGGGAGGACCGCCGCGACCGCGCTGAGGACCGCCGCGACCAGGCCGAGGACCGCCGCGACCGCGCCGAGGACCGCCACGACCGCCGCCACTAGAGCCCGCTCGCAGCTGGAGGCCGCCCGAGGGCGGCCTCCTTCGCTTCAGGACACCACGCAGAGCAGACGACAGCCCCGACGTCACACTTCGTCCAGTGGTAGGATTCGTCTCCCTGCTCGAAACGAGGTCCCCATGAAGCGCTGGCTCGTCGCCCCTCTGCTCGCCCTGATGCTCCTGGTCTTCCAGCCTGGCTGCGCTGCCATGGTGAAGTACCACTCGCCCTCGCTGGCCAGCCAGCCCACCACCAGCGCCAACACGGTGCGCAGCCTTGGCTTCCTGTGGGGCTTGATCCCCCCCAGCAAGATCAGCCTCGAGCAGTGCGGCCCCCAAGGCATCCACCACATGAAGGTACGCCAGGGCTTCATCGACGGTCTGATCACCTACGCCACCGGCGGGATCGTCATCTCCTACAAGGTGAAGATCTGGTGCTCCGCCGCGCCCGAGGGCTAGCCCTGCCCGTCATCAACGAGCCACAGGGTCGTGGCCCGGGTGCGGAACCCCAGCTCCCGGTAAAAGGGCAGCGCCCGCTCGTTTCCCACGGCCACCGTGACGCGGATGGGGTGGGCGCTGCACGCCTTCAACCATGCCACCACCCGACGAGCCAGCTCGCTGCCCAGGCCCCGCGCTCGATAGGCGGGGGAGACGTAGATGGACTCGAACTCACCCCGGCCGTGTGAGTCCACCGAACCGAAGGCGTAGGCCACCACCCGGCCCTCCGGATCCCGCGCCAGCTCCACCCGAAGCTGGGTCCGATCCTGCAGCAGCGAGACGCGTCGCTCGAAGCTGACCGAGGCGAAGTGATCCGCAAGATCGGGGGCCACGCGGGCGTGGTGACGATTCAGCTCTTCCCATAACGGGCGTAGTTCCTGCAGTAATTCTCGCCCGCCGGAGCCGTAGACCAAGTCCGAGGTCATGCCGACCTCCAAAAAAAGTCGAGCAGGGGTCTTGACGTTCTCTCTAACCGACCTATCGTTACGATATATCGCTTCGATAGGTCGTGGCGATAGCTCACCCAAAGGAGATATCATGTCCCGTCACCATGCACACGCCTGCCAGCCCGACCACCCCCACCGGTGGAATGCCCCTCCCCCTTTCCCCTTCATGATGATGAGCCGACGACGCTACACCCGAGGCCGCTGCGCCCCTCCTCCTCCTCCCCACGGTCCGCCCCCTTGGGTGCTCGAGCTGATCGGTGCCCGCGGCCGCCCCGAGCGCGGTGAGGTGCGCTGGCTGGTGCTCGAGGCCCTCGAGAGCGGCCCCAAGCACGGCTACGGCATCATCCAGGCCATCTCCGACCGCACCAAGGGCGCCTACAAGCCCAGCCCCGGCAGCATCTACCCCACGCTCCAGATGCTAGAGGAGATGGAGTTGGTGGACCGCTCCCGCGACGGCAGCCGCAAGGTCTACGGCCTCACCGACGCCGGCCGCGCCGAACTCGACGAGCACCGCGACGAGGTGGAGCAGAGCTACGCCCGCCTGGGCGGCGACTTCGACTGGACCGAAGCCTTCGACTTCCACACTCTGGGCCGCCGGGTGCGCCGCACCTTCCGAGCCATCCGCATGGGGGTGCGCCGCGGCCGCATCGGCCCGGCCGAGATCCAGCGCATCAAGGCGATCTTCGATGCAGCGCTGACCGAGGTCGAAGCCATCCTGAAGGGCCAGGCCCCGGTCAAGGAACCCGTCGGCCAAGAAGAGTAGCTGCGGAGGGCGCGCTCCCGGCAGGGCGGATAGTGGCATGTCCACAATCCATCCCGCCGGGAGCAAGCCATGAAGCGAAACCTGTCCTCCGTCCTCGCACTGGGCGTCTTTCTCACCCTGGCCTTCGGCTCGAGCCAGGACTTCGCCGACGGCTTCGAGGAAGGCTGGGACGAAGGCTGGGAAGAGTACGAGGCCGCCGGAGAAGGCACCTGGGGCCCCAGCGGCAACGTCGAGACCACCATCTTCGAGCTGGGCGACCTGAAGGGCCGCCAGGTCTGGATGGTCAACGGTCCCAAGTCGGACTGCGCCAAGCTCGAGAAGCTCGGCATGATCGTCGAGTGCGACCAGGGCTACGACACCCTGGGCATGGAGCACGAGATCGTCATCTGGTGCGAAGCCTTCGACCACGGCATCGCCCAGAAGATGCTCGACCACCTGGGCCACTCCGAGTTCAGCGTCCGCACCCACCAGACCTACCCGCCGGGCACCGACAACAGCGAGTGCGGCGAGCTGTACGAGGTCACCATCCGCTACGAGGACGCCGGCAGCTAGCCAGCGTCCTGTGCCCGCCGCGCCCGCCTAGCTGGCGTGGCGCCGCATCTTGAGCACCACCTCCTGGCCACACCAGAAGGCGATGGTCTCGAAGGCGGCGTGGATGTCCGCGTCACTCATCTCGTTGAGCTGCCTGACGTTGTTGACCGCGCTGAACACCACCTCGGGCACCGAGGGGGTTCCGGCACCGGCCTCGCAGGTGTGCCATGCGTTGTAGACCCGCTCGCCGTCGGCCTTGTAGATGCGCATCCGCAGGCTGTAGGTGAACTCGCCCGGGGCCCCCAGCCAAGGCACGTTCAGGCCGTAGCTCTGGACCTCGATCTGCAGCAAGGCGGGGGCGTCGGTGGCGTCGGTGTAGGCGAACGGGGGCCCGTCGGCCAGGGTCTGGGCCAGGCCAGCGTCGAGGGCTCGGTTGACCTCGGAGACGTGCACCGCGCCGTAGATGCGCTGGGTCTGGTCGATCTCGTTGACCACCTGCACCGTGTTGACCACAGCGGCGGCCACCTGCAGCAGCGCGGGATCATCGCTGTCGGTGTACATCTTGCCGAGGTTCACGTAGGGACCGCCGGTGAGCACGGTCTGGACACGGACCTCGCCCAGGGTGCCCGCGTGCTTCTTGAACTTGGCGTGGCAGCTGGACAGCAGAGTCAGGGCGAGGGCAGCAAGGGTGAGATGGCGCAAGGCTTCCTCCTGGAGGGGTGAGGGCGGCAGTCCGACGGTCGAGGCCCGGCTTTCTTCGATAGCGCATCGCGCAGACCGCGGCCCTCCGCAGCCGTCCATCCCAGCCACTCTGGTAGACTCCACGAATCATGACCGAGAACCCGAACAACGGACGAGAGCCGCAGCTCTCCGCCGCACTGCAGGCCTCACGAGAGCGCGCGGTCCGTCGCGCCGCGAAGGGCGACGGGCAGCAAAAGGACCGGCACCCCCTCGGTCCCAGCTGGCTGTGGGCGCTGGCACTGCTGGGCAACGGCGCCGTGGTCGGAGTGGTGGTTCTCACCATCCTCCTCGGGCTGCCCTGGGCCTGCCGCGCCGACGCAGCCCAGGGCTTCCTGGTGATCTGCCTTCCCTTGGCGCTCATCTTCGGCGTCCTTGGCGCGCTGAGCCTCGAGGGGCTGCGACACCGGGCGGTGGAGCTGCACGAGCTGCGCGCATACCGCGAGCGCACACCAGGCGTGATCACCCACTCGGAGTTCGTGGAGCGCCAGCTGTCCCAAGGGGGCTACACCCGCTATCTCGAGATCGAGTACGACTTCGAAGTCCGCGGCAAGGTTCGATCCGCGACGGAGAAGACCTACGGACCCTCCTTCTGGGCCAAGCGACAACTGCTCGGTCGCTACGCACCCGGGGCGGCGGTACAGCTCAGGCGGATCCCGGGGGAGCCAGGGACCGTGCGCCTGCTCTTCCCCGGCTGGCCCACCTACACCTGGCTCGGGCTGCGAGTCCTGGCCGTGTTGGCCCTGGGTGGCTTGCTGGGAGCGGTGGCCTTCGCGGTGCTGGCTGCCTTCACGGGGACCTGATCACCGCAGGACGCCGAGTGCACAACGGTTAACGAGTCCAGACCCGCCCCCGGACCGGGAGACGCCCATGAACCGCTCGCTCTTCCTGCTCGCCCTCGCCCCCCTCGCTGCCTGCGACGGCTGCTCGAGCACCGACGACACCGACAGCACCACGGCCAAGCAGAGCTGGGGCACCCACGCGGTGGTCACCACAGCCGCCACCGGCTTCGCCACAGTTGGCGACAGCCTGCTGATCGCGGGTGCCGACGGCGTGCTGCTCTCGGAGGACGGCGCCGTTCCCAGCCCGCTCGACGGCCTACCCAGCGGAGCGGTGCGCTTCCTCGGGGCGGTCCCCAGCGACAGCCCAGTGTTTCTCGCGCAGGTGGACGGGCGGGGCTTGTACCGCCACGACGGCTCGGGGTGGTCCGAGGTGTCCGACGCCCCCGACTCCTCGCTGCTGGGGATGGTCTCGGAGCGAGCCATGACCCTTCCCTTCGGCTTCGCGGCCGATCCCGACGCCACTGGCGAAGCCTGGATCGCCGCTGCCGGCGGCATCTTCCACAGCAGCGACAGCGGTGACTCCTGGAGCCAGATCAGCATCGATGAAGGCTTCAACCTGATCTTCACCGACGTCGCGGTCGATGGCGACACCGTGGTGGCCACCGCCTTCCGGCCTGCGGGCATCCTGCCTGCCGACTACCAGGACCTGCTCACAGGCCACGTGTTCATCAGCGACGACGGCGGCGTCAGCTGGGACGACGGCGATCCTGACATCAGCTTCCGCTACCCCGCAGCGGTGGATCTCGACGCCGATGGCAGCCCCTGGGTCGCGGCCATGGACGGCGGCCTGTTCGTGCTGACCGACGGTGCCTGGACCGCCCACGGCGGCCCCTCCGACGCGGTGGGAGTGGCCGTGGACGAAGGCGGTGTGAGCGTGATCTCCGCCACCCGCGGACCCTGGCGACTGGAAGGTGATTCCTGGACGGCTGCGGAAGCCGGCCCCATGGTGGGGCTCGAGGGCGACTGGGCCCTGGCAGAAGACGGCACCCTGTTCTCCCTGGCCGAGGGCGAGGGCCAGTCGGCACCGGAGCCCGGAGGGGCCACAGTGCACATCGCCCTGTCCTTCCACGTCAACCTGTACCACTCCTACCGGGGTGACTCGAACACCGACGACGGCTACGGCATCGACCTGGACGTGATGCGGGCCGAGCTGGACTGGCTCGATGCACGGCCCGAGGTCCACGGCGACTGGGACATCGAGAACCACTTCTCCCTCGACGGCTGGATGGCCTCCGACGGCGCCGACGTGCTCGAGCGCATCCAGGAGCGAGTCGCGAGCGGCCAGGACGGCGTGCGCCTGATGTCCTGGAACAACGGCGCCGTGGCGGCCCAGAGCCGCGAAGAGTTCGACGCCAGCATCGCCTGGGCCCAGGACTCCCTGATGAACGCCTTCGGGGAGTACGACCCAGGGGTGCAGCCCCAAGAGTGCATGTTCACCCAGGAGCACGTGGGCTGGTACCGCGACCTGGGTGTCGAGTGGATCACCCTGTTCTACTCGGGCACCCCGTTCACGGCCCTGCGCCAGGAGATGCAACTGCCCGCCGAGGCCTGGTACGCCCCCAGCACCATCGCCACCACCGACAGCAGCATGACCCTCGTGCCCGCCTACCACCACGGAGACCTCATCGACCACGGCGGCCTGGCCGGCTGGGCCCAGCAGATCCACGAGTCCCAAAGCGGCGATCAGCTGTTGCTGATCCACTTCGACGCCGACGCCGAGAGCTGGGAGGCCTTCGACCAAGAGCTGGACGCGGCCATGGAGCTGGACTTCGTGGAGTTCACCACCATCCAGGACTACCTGGACAGCCACGATCCCGTGGCAGAGTACGACGCCCCCCACGACATGGCGGACGGCACCGGTGACGGCTGGCAGTCCTGGGCCGAGAAGGCCTTCAACCAGGAGATCGCCACGGGCATCGCCGCAGCCCGCGAGGCCGCCATCCAGGCCGAGACTGTGGCAGGGGAGGACCCCGACGTGCAGGCCCTGCTCGACGCCGCCCTCGAGCATCGGCTGCTGGCCCTGTCCACCACCCACTTCGGCCTGGCGGCCCCCTTCCTGCACGAGGATCGGCAGCAACGCGCCCGAGAGTACGTGCAGCTGGCCACCCAGGGAGCCGACGAGGCCCTGGTCCTGGCTGTCGAGACCGCGCCCTTGGACCGCGGTGACATCGCCGTGATCAACACCCGAGACGCCACCGGCACCGCGCTGGTGGAGCTCACACTGCGGGTGCACGTGGACCGCTGGGAGGACGCCTCCGGCCTGCATGTCTACGACGAGGATGGCCTCCAGTTGCCCATCGCGGTCACCGTAGGGGACAAGAGCCCCGAGAGCGTGGCCCTGCGGGTGAGCCTCGTGCTCGACCTGGAGTCCCACCAGGAGCGCATCCTCACCTGGGACTACGACACCGCCGTGGCTCCCGCCGTGGGCGATGCCAGCGTGGACGACTTCGGGGTGCTGCCCCTGGTGGAGCCCTTCACCGAGTGCGCGGGCGAGCAGGCCGTGGCGGAGCTCGACGCGGTGGACGATCCCTCGGTGGACGACCGCGGGGTGGTGGCCACCGAGACCACGACCTGGGACCTGGCGCTGTGCGACGGCGAGGGCACGGTCAGCTGGAGCAGCTACGCCTGGGACGGCCTGCCGGGCACCGTGATCAAGGTCAGCGGCGCCATGGGCACCGCCAGCGATCCCGAGGACGCCGAGAGCGTGGCCCTGTCACCGCTGCTCTGCGAGGGCGCGGGCCGGACACTGACCTGGCGGACCTACGGCGGCGCCGAGCAGACCCGCGCCGTGCGCCAGGATCAGTGGACCTGGAACGGCCAGGCCGTGGACGGCTGGGTGGAGCTGGCCTGCGAGGACCGGACCATCCAGGTCAGCCATCGGGTCGTCGAGCGCAGCTCCCTGGCCTTCGCCCCCCTGCGCACCATCGACGGCACCGCCCTGCTCGCCCCCCTGGGCACCCTGTGGGCCGACCCGGTCCGCCACGACGTGCGCCGCACCGGAGGCCACGGCATCGGTGATGTGGCGGTGGGCATCATCGGTAGCCAGTTCGAGCCCGCGGCCCCCGACTGGAGCGGCCAGGCGGTGGGCTACCGCCTGCTGGTGGGCAGCGACATCGACCACGGCACGCTCGATCTCTTCGCCCACCCGCCGCTCGTGCGACTGGGGAGTGCGACGGGCGGAGAGGGGAAGGAGCAAGAATAGGGCTCAGCCTGGCTCCTCACCCAGCGCCTCCAACAACCGCCGGAGCGCCTCTGCCGCGCGCTGCGCTCCTGGCGACCTCTGGGTTCCAGAGAGTCGCCAGTGGAACCCAGGCTCATCGCCACGCCGAGGTTCGCCTACCGAGCCAAGACAGCATTGACCTGCGCACGCCAGCGCTTGCGCGCCAAGGTCGAGGCTCGGCTTCGTGTCTCCGAGTCGATGCGGCCCAGCTCGCTCCCGCTGGCGGCGTGCGGTGACTCCGCCGGGTAGCTGGTCGCCCGACCGCCGATCCCACCCAGGGGCTCCTTGGAGCCCACCTCGAACCAGCGCGTAGCAGCGCAGCAGGTGAAGCGCTCGAGGGTGGTCTTGCCATGGCCGCGATCTTCCCGGTAGTTGACAGCGACCTCCCCACTGCAGTCATCGCTGTCGACGCGAACCCAGCGAGGCAGTTCACCCATGCGGGGCTCCAGCTCGGGCATCGCCTCGAGCATCGCCTCGAGCTCGGCCACTCGGGCCTGCCACCGCTCGGAAACCGCCCCCTCTGGAGGGACCGCCTCCAGCAGCGCTGCTAGCGGCCCATCGATCTCCGCTGGACAGGCGTCCCGCTCCAGCGAAGCCGCCAACGCCCAGGGATCGTTCGACACCGCCAAGGAGAGCACCTCCCGAGTCAAGCCCCTCGTGTCCCTGGAGACCTCGCAGGCCGAGGCCTCACTTCCCGTGCGCTTCAAAGGTGCAACCAGCTCGGCGGCCTTGGCCTGGCAGGCCTCCACGCGCTCCTCATGGCGGGCCCGGAGCTGCTCGCGCAACAGGCTCGCGGACTCCATGGCCTCCTCGATTGCAGCGACCTCGACCACGCCGTCGTAGACCCAGCTCCACCTCGCGATCGCTCCGGTCGCGGGAAAGAGACCCATGATGCCGAGAAACACCGCAAAGCTGCGGTCCACACCCGTGGCGGGTTTCACGCGCTCGGTCACGAAGAACAGCACGAAGGCCATCACGATCAGGGTCACCACCACGCCCAGACCTGCAAGGAGCAAGCGCACGAAGGCGTCATCGACGAGGCCGCCGATCCCGCCGCCGACAGCGGCGGCGGCCAGGAGCACGGCTGCGCCACCCACACCCCAGGCCACGATGTCCTCGAGAATCCGGACACCGTCGGCGAGCGCCCCGAAGCCGAAGAGAGCCACGGCAGCAAGCGCAGCCAGACCCACCGCGAGCGGATCGAAGAACGCACCCGCCAGCTTCGCGAGCGCGAACGGAAGCAGCCCGCAGACTGCCGCGAGGGCGACGACGAGGACCGCGATCAGCGCACGTTCAGGGCTTCCGTCGGACATGGAGACTCCCGGCTGGGTGGAATCACAAGGCAAGGGATCGCAGACCGACGAAGATGGCCGACAGGGCGATGGTCACACCAGCGTGCTCCGGCTCGATGACGAACGGAGTGCCGTCGAAGACCTGGCAGCTGGCGTTGCCGTGCAGTCCACCGTCCGACCGCAGCGAAATCGGCCATCGGCCTCCTCCAAGAACGAGAGCCCGCAGGACGATACCACGGCGCCCGATGTGGGCTGGCGACCCCTCCGAGCCAACCGCGCTGGCTTCCCGGTACTCCGGGATCACCGACACCGGCATGGCTTTCGCTTGCCAAGGGCCCTGCTGGCGCTGGGCTTGGCCCTGGCTCTGCTGGCCGCACCGCGCCCGTGCCAGGCAAACGGCATCGATCCCGGCCACGTGGCACTGGGCTCCACGCTGGGCAGCTACGCCGTGCTCATGGCCAGCGAGTTCGCCATGCTCAACACTATGGAGGCCTGCCCCGCATGCGGCTACGGCTTCTGGGGTGTAGCCGCCGTAGCCGGTCTCGGGACCATGGTCGGGCCGTGCGCCGGCCACATCTACGTCGGAAAGTACGGCCACGCAGCGCTCTGGACCGGCCTCCGCATGGTGGCGATGGCAGCCGCCGTTGTGCCCATCATCGTATGGGTGGACGCAGGCTTCGCCGTGGCACCAGGCTCCCACAGCACGTCCAAGGGCTTGCGCCTGAGCCTGGTGTTCTGACCCAGGGCTACATCAACCCCTCCACCTCCCCGTCCTCCAGCAGGTCCACCTGCCACGCCTGTGGCTTCCTGGGCAGGCCGGGCATTCGCATGATGTCGCCGGTGAGCACCACCAGGAAGCCCGCGCCAGCGTTGATTCGGATGGAGCGCACGGTGACCTCGAAGTGCTCGGGACGGCCTCGCAGGCGTGGGTCGTCGGAGAGCGAACTCTGGGTCTTGGCGATGCAGATGGGCAGGTCGGCGTAGCCCAGGCGGCGGATGTCGCGAAGGTCGCGCTTCGCGGTCTTGGTGAAGACTACGTCGTCTGCGCCGTACATCTTCTGGGCCACCTTGCGGACCTTGTCCTCGACGCCGTCTTCGCCGCAGTACAGGGGGCAGAAGGACTCGCTCTTCTTCTCGGCGTGCTCGATGACCTGACGAGCCAGCTCCACCGCGCCCTCGCCGCCGCGGGCGAAGTGGTCCGAAACGGCAAAGGGGACACCGAGCTTGGCGCAGTGCTCGCGGACCACGGCGATCTCCTCGTCGGTGTCCTGACCGAAGCGGTTGACGGCCACCACGGGGGGCTCGCAGAAGTGCTGGATGTTCTCGACGTGCTTGGTGAGGTTGGGCAGCCCCCGGCGTACGGCCTCGGGGTCGGGCACGGCCAGGGCCGCCTTGCTGCGCTTGCCGCCGTGCATCTTGAGCGCACGGATGGTGGCCACCAGCACCACAGCGGCGGTGTCGAGGCCAGCCCCCTGGCACTTGATGTCGAAGAACTTCTCCGCGCCCAGGTCGAAGCCGAAGCCAGCTTCCGTGATGGCCCAGTCGGCGCAGTGCAGGGCCATGCGGGTGGCCAGCACCGAGTTGCAGCCGTGGGCGATGTTGGCGAAGGGCCCGGCGTGCACGAAGGTGGGCACTCCCTCGAGGCTCTGCACCAGGTTGGGCAGCAGGGCGTCCCGCAGCAGGGCCACCGTGGCTCCGGTGCCCTTCAGGCACCTGGCGGTGACCGGTTCGCCGTCGCGGGTGAAGCCCACCAGGATGCGGTCGATGCGCTGGCGCAGATCCTCGGGCCCCTCGGCCAGGGCCAGGATGGCCATGATCTCCGAAGCCGCAGTGATGTCGAAGCCGGTCTCCCGGGGCACGCCCTGCTTGGGGCCACCCAGCCCGATGATGCAGTCGCGCAGGGCGCGATCGTTCATGTCCATCACCCGCTTCCACTCGATGCGGCGGGGATCCAGCCGGGGCTCCATGTCGTGGTAGACGTGGTTGTCCAGCAGCGACGCCAGCAGGTTGTTGGCCGCGGTGACCGCATGGAAGTCGCCGGTGAAGTGCAGGTTGATGTCCGAAGCCGGCATGATCTGGGACCAGCCGCCACCCGATGCGCCGCCCTTGACCCCCATGCACGGGCCCAAGCTGGGCTCCCGCAGGGCCAGGGCCACGGACTCGCCCAGCTTCGCGAAGGCCTGTCCGAGGCCGATGGTGGTGGTGGTCTTGCCCTCGCCCGCCGGCGTGGGGGTGATGGCCGAGACCAGGATCAACTTGCTGGGCTTGGGGCGCGGGCGGGGCCGCTCGAGCACCTCGAGCCGCACCTTGGCCTTGGTGGGGCCGTACAGCAGCAGATCGTCGGGCCCGAGCCCGAGCTTTGCGGCGATCTCGACGATGGGGCGGGGGGTGTGCTGGCGCGCGATCTCGACGTCGGTCGGCATGGTGACTCCAGGGCGTTGAAGGAGGCGTAACGCCGCGGGGGAAGCGGACAAGCGATCCCGGTGCAGTATGGTGGTGGGCCATGAGCGAGGTGACGCCAGCAGTCGAGGTAGAAGACTCCCTGCCCCGGGTGGGGCTGGGGTTGATGGGGGAGCGGGAGGACAAGGTCCTGCAGGCGCTGGTGTACCTGCTGCTCGGCTGCACGCTGGGCTTCGCGTTCGCGGTCAGCGGGCAGCCCCCCCCGAAGCTGCTGCCTGGGGATGAGGTGCCCGAGCGGTATGTGGAGCTGATCACTCCGCCACCGCCAGAGCCGGAGGAGGTCGAGCACGAGCCGCACGAGGAGCCCGGGGAAGAGCGACCGATGTATTGCGGAAGCGCTCCGAGGTACGACGCCGAGGGCAATGTGGTCGGGCACAAGGACGGCTACTGGGATCCCCGCTGTCCGGACAATCCCTACGCGCCGCTCTCGCGTACGCTGCTCGAGGTGATGATCGACAAACACGATCCCGGGGGCGAACACCGTCGGACGGGCGCCATCATCGAGACCATCCTGGCGTGCAATGGCGGCGACACCAGGGCCGTGGTGCGCGCTCTCGAGGATCCCGAGGGGGCGTGGTCCGGCTCCTGCGAGACCTGGGGCTGCCCCTGCTTCGAGAGCCACGGCTGCTACTGCCCCTTCGATCTCGACGAGCAGCGCGAGGCCTTCCACACCCGGAAGCCGGACATGACCCTGGCTCGGCTCACGCGCGCCTACGGCTTCGAGGAACCGGTGTGCATCCACGACGCGTTCGACCACGACCGCGAACAATTGGAACCAGCACTGCAGGAGATCGCGAACGCAGTGTGGGATCGAGATGAACAGATTCGGAAGCGCAATCCCAATCTCGACGGCACCCTCGAGCTGAGCTGGACCATCCGATACGGCCGGGCGATAGACCTCCGGATCCTGGAGGACAGCACCGGGAACGAGGACCTGGTCGGCGCGATCACCAAGGCGATCGAGCAGGCCGACTTCCCGCGCCTCGCCAAGCACGAGACCCACGTCTACTGTCCCTTCGCGCTGACCCCGCTGTGGCCATGGGGAGACACCTACTTCTCCACGGAAAGCAGCTTGACGGTGGAGGTCTCCAGCGCCCTCGAGGCCCAGCTCGATCCATCGCTCCAGGTGCTCGTCGAGTTGTTCTCGGCGTGCCTCGGCCCACACGGTGAGCAGAAGCCAGAGGAACTCGAGCGCTGCCTGCACCAGGCCGCGGGCACCATGTTCGAGGCGATGGACCCCGCCACTGGCTCGGGGATCCGCATCGATATCGAGACAAGCCCGTGAACGGTACCAACCCCATCCCCTCCGACGCATCCCCTCTGCCCAGGGTGGGGCTGGGGCTGATGAGGGAGCCGGACGACAAGCTGTGGATGGTCCTGGTGAACCTGCTGCTGGGGGGTACGCTGGGCCTGGCCGTCGCGGTCAGTGCGCAGCCTCCGCCGGTGCTACTGGCGGGAGACGACGTGCCAGAGCGCTACGTGGACATGATGATGGACACCGTGGACCCACTCCGGGACGAGGAGGAGGGAGAGCCGGAGCCGCCGATGTACTGCGGGAGCGCCCCCATGTACGACGGGGAAGGCAACGTGGTCGGCCACTATGACGGCTACTACGACCCGAGGTGCTCGAATCACCCCGAAGTGCTGTCGGATCGCAACGACCAGCTATTGTTGACGAACCAGGTCTTCCGCTTGCTCGGGCTACTGGAGTGCTTCGACGGCAACGCGCACGCTGCTGTCGCGGAGTTCTCCCGCCTGCAGGCAGGGCTTCCCACGCGCTTCAGCGGTGACGCGCTGTTTCCCTGCAGTCCACCGATGCAGTTCGGAATCGGCGAGATCGAGGTCCTTCCCGTCGAGACAGGTCGGGTGGACCTGCCCGCCGAAGACACTCGGGACCAACGAAGCTCTGTGGAGCTGGTCACCATCGACGTCCTGAACGCGAACCCCTCCGCCATCCGGGGCGTCGTGGACAGGTACTCCGGCCAGATCCGAGCCTGCTACGAGCAGCGCCTGAAAGAAGCCCCACACCTGAAAGGCCGCATCGAGTTGCTCTGGAGTATCGAGCAGGGCCGCACCCGGGGGGTACAGCTGATCTGGAACAGCACCGGCGACAGCACACTCGCGTCATGCATGGCCTCGAAGGTCAGCTTCTGGCGCTTCCCCAGCGATCTCGGAGAGGATGTGGAGGTCGTCGCGGCGTTCATGCTGGAACCACCACCGTGACCGAAGCCCACCCCATCCCTCCAGAAACAGTAGACCTTGGACTTGGACACCTCCGAGGGAGCCCCTTCCGGGGGCCTGCGGCGTCGATTGCGGTGTCAAACCCCATGAGCAGAGTCGATCCAGCGACCATGTCGCTCGGAGCCGACCGGTTCATCCGGATCCAGGTGGACAGCTCAGTGGTCACACAGGGGTGAAGGCGAGCCTCGAGGACCGCGACCCGGCCGAGGCGAGGGCTTGGGTGCTGTCCGAGGTGTCGAGCTTCATCTGGCCTTCGGAGCTCGACCCGCGTCGATAGGCGACTCCTGGGGCGAGGACTCCGATATCGACGCGAATGTGCGCCGGAGGGCGGCGAAGGAGGTGGGTTTCGGCCACCAGGTGGCTGGTTTCTCGGCCTTCGAGTGTAGATCCACGGGACCGGGGTACAGGCCTGCGGAGCTGTCACGATCCTGAGCCGGCGGCACACACCGGGATCCGGATGAGCCTGTTGCGCTCATCCGGATCGCCGTGGACAGCTCGGTAGTCTCCGAGGGGCGAGTGCTCGGG
>CAZHIK010000061.1:0-17707 GCA_964532635.1 uncultured Enterobacterales bacterium | reverse complement strand
GCTGGCCATCAATGTGGACGGGCAGCAGCTGATGAGCACGCGGATGCATGGCTCCGAGGACGCTCTTGCTGAGCTGGCCTGCGATGTCATCAGCGCGCGGCCGAGCGCCCGCGTGCTCATCGGTGGGCTGGGCATGGGCTTCACCCTGGCCGCCGCCCTGCGGCACCTGCGTCCAGACGCGTCGGTGGAGGTGGCCGAGCTGGTAGCTGCGGTGGTGCGTTGGAACCAAGGGGAGCTGGGAGCCGCGGCCTCCCATCCCCTTCGCGACCCGCGCGCTTCGGTCTACACCGGCGACGTTGCCGAGCTGATGACCGGCACGGAAGGCCAATGGGACGCCATCCTCTTGGATGTGGACAACGGCCCCGCCGCCCTGACCCATGCCGGGAACGAGTGGTTGTATGGATGGCATGGCCTCAGCGCCGCCCACGCCGCCCTGACACCCGGCGGTGTGCTCGGGGTCTGGTCTGCGCGACCCGACAGATCCTTCGGGCGACGCCTCGCACGGGTGGGATTCCGGGTCGAGGAGCACCGGGTCCGGGCCCGGGGCGCGAAGGGTGGTCGACGACACGTGGTGTGGATCGCTGCGAGGGGGTGATCTTGGTCTCGGCTATGCTGGGGTCCTGACAGGAGTCCTCGTGCGCGTCCACCTCGTCCTGTTCGCCCTCGCCGCCTGCCACCCCGATCCCGAGGACACCGCTGGTGACACCGGCGAGCCGGTGGAGGCCTGCCAGCCCGTGATCGCTCCGGTCGCCATCGACTGGCAGATCTGCGACGTGGTGGCGGGCTCGGGCGATCGGTCGGCGGAGTGCGCCTGGGTGGACATGCCCATGTTCCACTGCGATCCCGACGACGGGCGCACCCTGGAGGTGGCGGTCAAGCGCTACCTGTCCAGCGACGACAGTCCGGCCCAGGTGTGGTTCCTGCAGGGCGGCCCCGGTGGCTCGGGGCTGGACATCCTGCAGGGCATGGGGTCGAGCCTGGCATCCACCGGCTACGACTTCTACGTGATCGACCATCGGGGGGTGGGTGAGAGCACCCGGATCTCCTGCCCGCAGCAGGAGGCCTCCTACAGTGACGAAGGCGCGGCGATCACCGCCGAGGAGGCCATCACCTGCGCGCCGGATCTCGAGGCCGAGTGGGGGGAGACCCTGAACGCCATCACCACCACCGAGTCCGCGGCGGATGTGGCGGTGCTGGCGGAGTCCACTCGTGCCGAGGGTCAAGCGGTCTACCTGTGGGGTGGCTCCTACGGCACCTACATCGGGCATCGAGCCCTGCAGGTGGCACCCGAGAGCTTCGACGGGGCGGTGCTCGAGGGGGTGGTGCCGCCGGACTTCTCGTTCCACGATGCCGCGCTGTTCCACGAGAGCAACGCCCAGAAGGTGCTGCTGGACTGCGCCGAAGACGAAGACTGCGCGTCGCGACTGGGGAATGACCCCTGGGCCCATGCGGTGGATGTCATCGATCGGGTGCGGGCGGGGGAGCACTGCACGGAGTTGGATCTGGTCCTGGACGTGCGGACCACCCTGCTGTTCGTGACCTACTACCGGGGCTGGAATCAGCTGCTGCCGGCGCTGCTGTACCGCCTCGAGCGCTGCAGTGCCGACGACCGCGCGGCCTGGGCGGTGGCGGACGGGGTGGTGCAGGGCTTCGTGGGCGGGGTGGTGGACTGGCCGTTGAACTGGCACGTGAAGCTGTCGGAGCTGTACAGCCCGGACCTGCCAAGCGCCGAGGAGCTGGACGCGTGGGCCGAGGGCTGCCACGTCTGCTTCCCGAGGGGGGGCGAGGTGCTGGATGTGCTCGAGGCCTGGCCCACCTACCCCCGGGACGGTTGGGACCGCGAGTTCGCGGCCTACGACGGCCCGCTGTTGTTGTTGCAGGGCGAGCTGGATCCAGCTTCGCCACCTGAGAAGGCGCTGCAGGTGGGGGAGTGGTTCACCGGCGAGCACCAGCACTGGCTGCTCTTCGAGCACAGCGCCCACAACGTCCGTGGCGGCGCCCCGAGCAGTAGCGGCTGGGACTGCGGCAGCTGGATCTACGAGCAGTTCATGGACGACCCCGCCGCGGTGCTGGACACCAGCTGCATGGGCCGGCTCGAGCCCCTGGACTTCGACGGAGACAGCAGCACCAACGAGACCTTCCTGGGCACCGAGGATGCCTGGGGGGATTGAGGATCAGCCCTTCTCCCGCTCCGCCAGCACCCGTACGATGCAGGTGAGGTGCAGATCGTAGTCGATGAGCAGGGGGCGGCCGCGGTAGCCGCAGGCGCGCTCGGCGGCCACCAGGTCGTTCAGGATGGTGTTCCAGTCTTCGATCAAAGGTTGGTAGGCACCGCTGCGGGTGGCGTCCAAGAGGCGCTGGGCGCTGGGGCAGTCGGCCATGCCGGGTAGGCCGGGCTCGGTGCCGGGCAGGTTCAGGTAGTCGCAGGTTCGGAGGAGCTCCGCCAGCTCTTCGGTGCTCTTGCCGCGGTAGCGGCGCTGCTCTCTCTGGACCCTGCGCTCGAAGTCGAAGTCCGTGGAAGCCAGCTTCTTGATGAACGCGAGGAGGGACATGGGAACCTCGTGGCTCCAGCTGCTCCGCTTCGAGGAGCTGGGCCTGCTTGGTGGCCGGTCTACGATAACGCCCGGGGGCCCATCCCAGCGCGCCCGATCGGGCCGGCGCGCGGTGGGCTCGAGGGTCCGATGACCGGAAGATGTGCCGTCCTCGGGGGTTAGGCACTCGTCATGCGTACCCTGCTCCTCTCCCTGCTCCTGCTGGCGGCCTGCGCCCACAGGACCGATTCCACCGCCGTGCCCGTGAGCGCCGTGTCGACGGCGCAGTCCTCGGGATTCCCGGCACCCGCCGACGTGGCTGCGCCGCCCAGCAACGCGATGTTCACCCCCTCGGGGCTGGCCACCGCGGTGCTGAAACCCGGACACGGCAACCAGCCTCCTGGGCCCGACGACACTGTGCGGGTCCACTACAAGGGTTGGACCGCCGACGGCGCCCCGATCGACAGCTCCTACCAGCGGGGAAAGCCCTCCTCGTTCGCCCTCGACGCAGTGATCGCGGGCTGGCAGGAGGGCCTGCAGCTGATGGTGGAGGGTGAGCAGCGCCGGATGTGGATTCCGGCGGTGCTGGCCTACGGGGACGCCCAAGGCAAGCCCGCGGGCATGCTGGTCTTCGACGTGGAGTTGCTCGAGATCCTCCGGGCCCCCGAAGCGCCCGAGTGGCTCGAGCGGCCGGATCCCAAGGCGGAGTTCACCCCTTCGGGCCTGGCCACGATGGTGCTGCGCCCCGGCATCGGAGCCCACCATCCCGGCCCTGAGAGCATCGTGGAGGTGCACTACACGGGTTGGACCGCTGCCGACGGCATGTTCGACAGCTCGGTGATGCGAGGCCAGCCCACCCGCTTCCCCTTGAATCGCGTCATCGCGGGCTTCAGCGAGGGAATCCAGCTGATGGTCATCGGTGAGAAGCGCCGCATATGGGTGCCCGAGGAGTTGGGCTACCAGGGCAAGCCCGGCCGTCCCCAGGGGGTGATGGTCTACGACATCGAGCTGTTCGACATCGAGTGAGGGGGCAGGCCCTTCGCGGAGGGGAAGTTCGGGCCGGGGTGTAAGGAACCGGGTTGTCAGGGAGTTGTCAAGGCGCCTGTCCCCGTCTCGCACCAGGAGTGCCCATGATCCGTCGCCACCCCGCCGTCTTCCTGCTGCTGCTGTGCCTGCCCCTCGGGCTGGCGCTGGCCGATGACTCCACCGACGACACGCCCGACGAAGCCGTCGACGAGGAGTACTTCGACGACCTCGATGATGACGAGGAAGAAGAAGAGCACCCTGGCTTCGAGGACTTCGACATGGGGGATGTCGAGGTCTCGCCCG
Organism: uncultured Enterobacterales bacterium; assembly: GCA_964532635.1. Classification (GTDB taxonomy): domain Bacteria; phylum Myxococcota_A; class UBA796; order UBA796; family JAFGLY01; genus CALDOK01. Next base: position 13,847 of record CAZHIK010000061.1, on the reverse strand, counting down.
CTCCCAAGTACAAGCCTCGCACCACCATCGACTTCGACGATCTGGACATCGACGCCGGCCGGTCCATCCAGTCTCGATCCCTCGGTTCGCCGGGGGAGTCGTCCTTCTCCGATCCGAGCTTGTCCTACACCCCCGGCGGCGCCCAGGACGCGGCCTACATGGACCTCGAGCTGGCCCAGGACATCATCCCCCGCCCCGAGCACTTCACCGCCGAGGGCATCCTCTCCGAGCACGATCTGCCGGTGGCAGAAGGGACCGCCTGCGAGCAGTTGCTCTGTGTCGCCGGCCAGGCGGTGACCCTCGAGCGCGGACAGCACCTGCTTGCGCAGCCGGAGGTGGACGCCCTGGCCCAGATCGGCTTCACCTCGGGCCTCGACGCTCGCGAATGGCAGCGCCCGCCCTCGAACCTGGTGGCCGTGGTGGACGCGTCTGGCTCCATGGAGGGCGAGCCTTTGGCCACCACCAAGGCCGCCCTGCGCTTGCTGGTGCGCCGCCTCGAGGAGGGCGACCGCATGAGCATCGTGCGCTTCGACGACTCGGTGCACACCCTGGTGCGCGACGGCAGCGAGCGGGAGCTGCTTCAGGCCATCGATCGCATCGTGGCCAGCAACACCACCTGCGTGGAGTGCGGCTTGAAGAGGGGCTTCGACGAGGCACTGCGTGTGGGGGATGGCTTCGACGGCCTCAGCCGCGTGGTGTTGTTCACCGACGAGCGGCCCAATGTCGGGACCACCTCGGCGCCGGGCTTCCAGCGCTTGCTCGAGCGCATGGCGGCCGACGACATCGGTGTGACCACCATCGGTGTGGCGTCCCACTTCGGCGTGGAGCTGGCCCAGGCCGTCAGCACCGTGCGGGGGGCCAACCTGTTCTACTTCGAGGACCTGAGCGAGATGCGCCGCGTGTTCGACGAGGAGTTGGACACCATGTTGGTGCCCATGGCCTACGACATGGAGCTGGAGGTCCAGCCGAGCGAGGGCTGGGAGCTGGCCGGGGTGTACGGCCTGCCGGGCGAGGCCCTGGAGTGGACCCGCGACGGCGGCATCCGCCTGGGCGTCGCCACCCTGTTCCCCAGCCGCGACAAGGGCGGCGGCATCTTCCTGGGCTTCGAGCAGACCGGCCGCGAGGGGGCCGCGGACGGGGCCGTGGCCTCGGTGCGCGTGAGCTACGAGACCCTCGAGGGGAGGGCTCCGAGGTCGAGCCTCGAGCTGGGGTTGGTGTCATGGGCCGAGGCTTCCCTGGGGATGCAGCGCGGCCTGGTGCTGGTGGACGAGATCACCACGCTGAAGGCGGCGACACTGGCCCACCACGAAGCGGGCGACGACGCGGAGGCCTGGCGCCTGCTGGTAGAGCTCGAGGACCGCATGGATCGCGTGGAGGATCCCGACCTGCGCGCGGAGTGGGAGCGCGTCGCCGAGTTGTTGGGTCTGATCGAGCCCCTGGTGGATCCCATGGAGCGCCGCATCAGCCGGCGCGATCCGGTGAGTGGGTTGCCGCGGCGGTAGTTGGGCGGCCGGGGAGAGGCCACAGCTCGTCCAGATGAATCATCTGGGGCCGGAATGGCCTGTCCGACCACCTTCCTACGGCGCGAAGGCGTACAGGTCCTCGATGGGGGTGGTGCGGCCCAGGTAGGTGCCGGAGCTGAAGGTCAGGTCCCAGACCACCTCGCCCGCGGGTGTGACCTCGCGCACCCGAGCGCCGGAGCCGTAGTTGTGCAGGGTGTTGCCGTTGCCCAGGCGGTGGGCCTCGCCCATCTCGGGGCCGTAGACTCCCTCGCCCTCACCGAAGCTCCAGATCTCCACCAGGGTCTCGTTGTCTTCGTCCAGATCGTACTCCCGGACCACGGTCTCGGTGGCGTACTCCTGGTCCTTCGAGGAGACCAGCAGGGTGCCGTCCTCGGTGTAGTGGATGCCGTGCTGCCACCAGAAGGCCGACTCCTCTGGGTCGAAGCTCCAGGCTCCGGGGATGTGGCCGAACCAGCGCAGCGAGGTGCCGAACTGGGGGTCGATCTCGATCACAGAGTCGGAGGAGTAGAGGCTGAAGAGCACGTGGCCCGTGGCGTCGTCCCAGGTCACCGTGTTGGCGGCGCAGTACTGCGCGGAGTGATCGATCTTGTCGTAGAAGTCCTCGCAGCCCCAGATGTCATCGGTGGTGCCGTCGGCGTTCAGGCGTCGCAGGGTGTTCCAACCCTGGTTGTGGGCAGCGTAGTAGAGGGTGCCGTCGGGGGTGTCGGTGAAGGGGTGATGCAAGCCCGGGGTGTCGTACAGGGCCTCCTCGCTGCCGTCGATCTTCAGCCGTGCGACCTGGGACTCGGCGCCTCCATCGTAGATGGCCCAGTAGCTGCCGTAGTCGAGCAAAAACTCGGTGCCGGTCTTCGCCACCCGGGCGTGGATGGTGGCCCGCTGCGCCGGGGTCTCCCAGGCCCAGACCACCTCACCGTTGCGGTCGAAGACGAAGCTCCAGGTGGCCACGGCGGTACCCATAGCGCCGATCTCGTCGATGCTGCCCAGCACGTAGTGTGTGTCGGGATCCAGGGCCCCGGCCTCCATGGCCAGCACCTCGAGGGTGGGGACCCCTTCGGGCTGGACGCCGGTGGTGATGATGCCGTCCTCGCTGGCGCCTTCGGCGGTGACCACGCGGTAGGTGGCTTCGCTGTCGTAGGGGATGCCCAGGAGCAGTTCCTCGTGGCTGCCGGGAGCCCGCTGGGTGGGCGGGCTCTGCAGCCAGGTCTGGCCGTCGGCGGAGAACTCGATCCAGACCTCGCCGGCGCCGGTCTGCTCCCAGGCGACGTAGACGATGGACTCGATGGTCTGGTGTTGCCGGGCCGAGATGGCCGAGACCTCGGCCGGCCCCGCGGGGGTGGAGTCCTCGGTGTCGTCGCTCTTGGGGGTGCAGGCCAGCAGGCCCAGAAGCAGCAGGGGGGTGGTGCGTAGGTTCACGTCTCCTCCGGGCGGGTGTCCGTGTCGCTTGGTGAGACACCCGAGGGGTGGGAGAACGGTAACGGTTTTTCGCTACTCGGCCGCGTCCACGGCGGCAGGGGGCTCGATGGTGAGCTTGGAGCTGGCGATGGTGGCGCTCGAGGCGTGGGCCAGATCATCGTAGTAGCCCAGCCAGCGGGCGGTCTCGGCGGCCTCGACGCCGCCCAGGTTGTGGGCCCAGCGATAGCCCACGGGCTGGTAGAGCAGCTCCACCGTGATGCTCAAGGGCTGTTCGTCTTTGCCGACCGCAACCCGATAGCGCACGGTGTCGCTCCCGGGCGCGAAGTCGGCGTCGTCTGTGGCCGCGCCGTAGACCGCGATGTCGGGATCGGCGGTGGCGGCGTCGAAGCCCGTGGGCAGGATGCGGTTGTCCTTGAGGTACTGGGTCGCCGTGAGCAGCCCGGTGGTCACCGCACCGGCGGGATCCCCCAGGATGGGCTCCCAGATCTGGACCTGTTCGGGGCTGTCGATGCTGTCGTAGTGGGGCTCGTAGCTGCTTCCGTCAGCGTCGTTGTCGTTGCCGACGATGCTGCCATCGGGCTGCAGGGCGCCGGACTCGAACAGCGGTGTGCCGTCGACCCCGTCCACCGTGACGTGCAGCCACACTCGACGGGAGGGGTAGGCGGTTGGCAGCTTGTGCCCAGCGCGGCTGTGGACCGTGACCGCGAGCAGGAGCGCCCCGTCTTCGACCTTGCCGCTCAGCTCGAGCGCTGCTGTGCGCTCCGCCAGGTTCCACTCCGCGCTGGCGGCGGTGGCCTCCTGCTCGAGGGCCGAGGCCATCACACCCTGGGCCGAGGCGTTGGCGGCCAGCACCCGGGGCATGAAGAAGTTGCCGCCACGGAAGACGTGCTGCGAGACCTGTGGGTGCTCCTTGGGCAGCACCGAGCTGATGGCGGCGACCTCGACCTCGGGCATGTGGCAGTCCTGGCAGGTCTGGGTGCCGTGGTAGTCGCTGTGCTTCCACTCGAGGTAGGGCACCTGCTCGGCCAGCTCGCCGACGACCTCGCCGTCGGGGCCGTAGGCGTGGGTGTACAGGGTGTGGCAGCTGCCGCAGAACGCGGCGCTCTGGACGTGGTCGCTCTGGTGGGGATCGAAGCCGCTCGAGCTGCGCATCACCCGCTGGCGGCCGGCGTCGGTCTCCACCGGTCCGTGGACCAGTTCGGCGTCGGGATCGATGACGAACTGACCGGTGTAGCTGCCCTCCTCGCCCAGGCCTTCGGCGGTGATCTGGTGGCAGACGGTGCAGCTCACGCCGTCTGCGGCAAACGCGGCCTCGGGGCCGGGCTGGACCGCGCTGTCGGGGATGTTCGAGAGCACCTGGCCCTGCTCACCGGCCAGCTTGGCGGCGTAGCGCATCATGGGCATGTGGCAGGTGGAGCACTTGTCCTCGATGGCGCCTTGGTGGCTGGGGTGGTCGGTGACCTCCCGGCGCACGGCCGCGTGCCAGTACGGATCGCGGGCGGCGTTGGCCATCATGGAGCTGCGCCAGTCGACGCCGACGCTAAGGTCGGAGCCATCGGGAGCGGCCATGCCGTTGTGGCAGGCCTGGCAGCGGGCGTTGGGCTCGAAGACCGCGGCGGGATCGCCGGCCAGAGCGACGTCGGGGAGTACGAGAACGGAGAACAGGATCGCGCTACGCATGGCTACCACCCCTCGAAGAAGCCGCCGTCGAAGGTGTCCCAGAGCAGGGTGATCCCGCCCTCCACACCCGACGGGTCGAAGTCGCTGACGGGGATCTTCGCGCCGGCCACGAGCATGATGTGCTGGCGCTGGTTCAGGGTGAGGTGCAGCTGGGGGGCCACGGCCCAGTCGGGGGCATCGCCGGCACCCAGCTCGTAGCCACCGTGCACGCCCACCATGGGGGACCAGGCCCGGCCGTACTCGCCCACGGTGAAGCTGCGACCCAGGGCCGCGCGCCAGAACAGCTCCTGGCTGTGGTCGGCCGCCAGGGGGATCTCCGCGCCGGCCTGGGTGTGCAGGAAGGCGTCGGCGGGCAGGAACTGGCCCCAGGCGACGAAGGGCTCGGCCACGGTGTAGCCACGGCCCAGGCCGCGCTCGGGGTTGCCCACGGGCAGGATGAGCTCGCCCACCGCCGAGACGATGGTGCCGGTGCCCAGGTTCTTCACCAGCACCCGCTTGGCGGCCACCGCCACATCACCGATGCCGGTGACGGTGCCGTCCGCACCCTCCATGGTGGTCCAGGGGATCTTGATCTCGGCGTTGTTGCGGGTGCCGAAGCGCTTCTCGTAGGTCAGGGCCGTGGTCAGATCGAGGGCGCCATCCACCGGGCTGTCCACGGTGAGGATCACCTCGTCTTCCACGTAGGCCTTGGCGGTCCACATGGGCCGCGGCAGGTTGAACTCGCCCCGCGGATAGGGGGCGGGGTCCTCGCAGAAGCCGTAGATGTGGCCCAGCAACAGCTCGAGCTCGGCGTCGCTCAGGGCGTCGCCAAACGCCGGCATGATGGTGTCGAAGCCCCGCAGCGGCCCGCCTTCCTTGGCGACGCCCACCCAGTCGGCCACGGGCTCGCGGGAGGTGAAGTCGCAGTCGGTGAAGTCGGGCAGAGGCACGTCGAAGCCCACCTGGGGCTGGGGATTGCCTGTGCCGTCGAAGCCGTGGCATGCGGCGCAGTTGGCCTCGTACAGCTGGCGTCCGGTGGGGGCGGCGTCGGTCGCCTGCGGCTCGGCACCGGCGGGGCTGACGGCCGAGAGGGCCAGGGCGCCGACGATCGCGATCGCGATGGCGAGGATAGGTCGTCCGTTCACGAGTCCTCCCGGGGGCAAGTCATCGGAGGTGACCTATATGATGCGCTGGACGACCATGACGTCACGCTTCGCCATCATCCTGTTCGCTGTCCTTCCGGCCTGCCAGTGCAGGACACACCCGGACTCCGCGGACGACTCGGTGGACAGCCCGGGCGACAGTGACGCGGACACCGACACCGACAGTGACACCGACGCCGACACCGACACATCGCCCCCCACCCGATCCCGCCTGCTGGTCACCGACCTGCGCAACAACGGCTGGTTCACCGGCGACGCCGAGACCGGCGAGCGGCTGTCGGCCTTCGACCTGGCGGACGTGGAGCCCGACTTCTGCTTGCCCGACTACGAGAGCACCTACTGCCTGGTCTACCGCTCCATCCACCGCCAGGCCCTCGACGGCCGCCCCGAGGTGGTCTTCACCTACAGCCGCCTGGACGCCACCGAGGGATCGGACGCCGAGATCGGGGACCTGTACGGGGTGTACCTGGGGGTGGATGCCGAGACCCACGCCATCCGCTGGAGCTTCGATCAGCTGGACTTCTCACAGCTGTCCACCTACGACCGCTGCCCGTGGGAAGAGGCGGATTCCTGCGCCGCGTCCGAGGATCTCGCCCCCAGTGAGTACCGGGCCTGCACCATGCGCATGCCCCACGACCAGCACGTGCTCGAAGAGACCGAGGACAGCCTGGCGCTGTGGGTGGCCGACACCCGCAACTACCGGATGCTGCGGGTGGACCTGGACAAGGGCGAACGTTGCGCGGTGGTGCGCGAGGTGATCAGCGAGCACACCCACGACGACTGGGACATCTACCAGAGCGTCAACTCCTTCCAGTACTGGCAGGACCAGACCGGGGAGCAGTTGCTCATGAGCATCAAGGGCAGCATCTCCTGGGGCGCGGGGGCCGAGCAGCACGGAGGTGACTCCCGGGGCAAGATCCTGCGCTGGCGCAAGCCCCACGGCGGGGACTGGGCCCAGGTATGGGAGTGGCCACCGGAGAGCACCGGGGCCCCCAGCTTCGTCAATGCTCCGCATGGTGCCGACCACCTCGAAGGTCCCGACGGCCGCGAGTGGGTGGTCTTCGCCCACTCCCTGGGCCTGTCGGATCGTTGGGGGGACGGCACTGGGGGCACGGTGGGTGTCATCGCGGTGCAGGGCGACGAGCCCGAGTACGTGGCTGACCTGGTGCCCGTCGGAAGCGAGGGCTTCCACTGGACCCGGGACGTCACCGCGCTGTCCGACGGCACCATCCTGGTGACCGACTCGGGCTGCCTGAGTGGCAACGACTGCGTCTATCCGCCGGCGGTGTACACCCTGAGCCTCGAGGGCATCGAGCCCGCCGATGAGGGCCAAGACGGCGCCTGGACTGCAGACCGCCACCGCCTGTGGCTGCAGGAGGCCGCGGTGCTGCGGGGCCCCTTCTTCGAGGACGGCCGCATCTTGTACTCCGCCAATCCCGTGCAGTAGTGGCTTCGGAGTATGATGCTCGGGTCCCCCGGCTCGGGAGTCGCCATGTCCGCTCGCCTGCTCGTCGCCCTGCCTTTGCTGCTCACCCTTGGCTGCCCGGCCCCGGACGACAAGCCCGACGACACCGGCACGTACATCCCTTGCGGCGATGACGACGGTGACGGCTACTGCATGGACGAAGACTGCGACGACTCCGACCCCGCCGTCCATCCCGGCGTGGACGAGGCGTCCATGGGGCCGGACAGCATCGACAACGACTGCGACGGCATCATCGACGAGTGCAGTGATGACGACCCCGAGCTGACCTGGCACGCCGAGGAGGTCTGTGACGGCATCGACAACGACTGCGACGGCGAGGTGGACGAGGAGCTGGGCGGCACCTGGTACCCCGACGAGGACGGCGACGGCTACGGCGATGGCCGCTTCCCCGAGGAGAGCTGCGACCCCGACGCCGGCCTGGTGCAGGACGACAGCGACTGTGACGACACGGACCCCGATGTCCACCCTGGCGCCCCAGAGCTGTGCAACGGCACGGACGATGACTGCGATCCCACCACCCTCGAGGACGGCATGGTCACCCTGGTGGGCACCGGCAACCAGGCCAGCATCCAGGCGGCCATCAGCAAGGCGGCGGACGGTGAGACCGTCCGTGTCTGCGCCGGAACCTGGGCCGAGCCCCTGACAATCGCGGGCAGCCTGACCCTCGAGGCGCCCCTGGGGCCCGTTCTGACGGAGCTGACTGGCGACGGCAGCGCGTCGGTTGTGCACGTCCACTCCGGCTCAGTGACCATCCGCGGCTTTACCATCAGCGGCGGCGTGGGCACCGACATCTCCAGCGACAGCGACAACCTGGGCGGTGGCGGCGTGCTGGGCTGGAACGCCGACGAGGTGGTCATCGAGGACTGCGTCATCACCGGCAACCAGGCCGACTACGGCGGCGGTGTGCTGGGCCCCGCCGAGGGCCTGCTCACCATCTCGAGCAGCACCATCTCCAGCAACCACGCCACCTCGGCTGGTGGTGGCGTGTACGTGATGGAGGGGGCCTTCGAGGATGTCGAGCTGTACGACAACAGCTCGGCCTCGAGCGGCGGCGGGCTGTATCACTACCAGAACAGCCTGACGCTCACCGATGTGTCGATCACCGCCAACGCCGCGGACTACGGCGGTGGAATCCGTGCCTACGACGACAGCATCGAGGCCATCGGCACCGTGGTGTCCGACAACGAGGCCACCTACGGTGGTGGCCTGTACATGCGAAACGACGCGGTGGTGAGTGGCCTCGAGATCCGCGAGAACACCGCGGACCGTGGCGCCGCTATCTACTGTCGTGAAGACGGCTCCCTGCTGGACAGCACCCTCGATGCCAACGTGGCCACCAGCTACGGCGGTGGCCTGATGTGTCGCGAGGGCACCATGGTGCTTCGGGGTGTCACGGTGAGCGACAGCGAGGCCGGCGGCGGTGCAGGCCTGATGTTGGACGACTGCGACATGAGCCTGGAGACGGTGACCGTCGAGGGCGGCGTGGCCACATACGGCGCCGGCGTGTACCTGTACAACTCGCAGCTGGAGGCCGAGGACGATGTGTTGCTCACCGGCAACGCTGCCGAGAGCGCAGGGGGTGGAATCTACGTCAGCTCCAACAGCACCTGGGAGGGCGGCACGGTCGACAGCAACATCGCCGACTCGGGTGGGGGTTTCTACCTGTACGGTGTCGGCGTGCTCGATGATGTGATCGTCTCGGGCAACACCGCCACCGAGTGGGGCGGGGGTGTGATGGTGGTCTCCGAGTCCGACCTCGAGGAAGTAGTCCTCGATGGTAATGACGCCAACTACGGCGGTGGCATGTACGTCTACGGCACCGGCTCGGTGATCATGGAGCTGGCCACCGTGATCAACAACACCGCGACGGAGCGGGGCGGCGGTGTACGCGTGGCTGCCGGACTGCTGGAGATCTCCGCCTCGGACTTCGGCGGCGACAAGGTGGACAACAGCCCCGACGACTTGTACGCCGGCGGCACCGCCTACACTGGGCTCGAGACCGTCAAGAGCCTGAGCTGCTCTGGATCGGGTGGCTGCTCCTAGAGCCATGGACCCCATCACGCCCAAGCTGTTGAGGCTCATTCGGGACCAGTACCGGCTGCCTCCCTTCGGGCGGCACGGGCTGGGGCACTGGGCACGGGTGCTCGAAAACGGCGAGCGCCTGGCGGGCATCACCGGCGCGCGGCGGGACGTCGTGAGGCTGTTCGCGGTGTTTCACGATGCATGTCGTTGCAACGAGGGCGTGGACCACGGCCACGGTGGCCGGGGAGCGGCCCTGGCCCGCCACCTGCGGGGTGAGGGCTTCACCATCGACGATGCGGGCATGGCGCAGCTCGAGCGGGCCTGCGCCCTGCACACCAAGCGCCAGACCGACCGGGACATCACCGTGGCCACCTGCTTCGACGCGGACCGTCTGGACCTTCCCCGGGTGCACATCACCGTGGATCCCCGTCGCTTGGCGACCAAGCAGGCTCTGGACGCGAAGCTGATCGCCTGGGGTCGGAGGCGAGCCATCGCGGGGAGCGTCGACAAGGCGACCTGGAAACGGATGGGGGTGAGATCGCCCCGATCCGGCTAAGGACTTCGCGCCCGCTTCGACTGTGAGGAATTCGGTTTGTCTACGTCCGTCCAAGGTTTTTGCGTTGAGCTGTCCCTGAGCTGCCCGGCCTGTCGCAACCCCGTTCCCGTCAACGGGTTGACCGAGTCGCTGCCCTGCAGCCGCTGCGGAGAGGCGGTGACCGTGTCGCTGGACGCTTGGAAGGCCATCTTCGACTCCGAGAACGTGATGGAGGTCCTGGTGATGGAGCGTGGGCACGGGCAGAGCTGGTCCATGCTCGGCAGCCACGAGATGCAGGGCAAGCTGCACCACCTGCCGGCCCGCTGCGACGCCTGCAAGGCCGAGGTGCCCGTGTGGGAGCTGGGTGACCTGGCTCGGATGGGCCTGCATCGCTGCAGCTGCGGCAAGGAGCGCACCGTGCGCGAGGCTCCGGTCTGGGCGCGGGCGGTCTTCCCAGGGGCGAGCTGGGTGGTGGACGAACACCTGCCAGGAGCCGATGACGGCACCGATGGGGCCACCACCCCAGTGCTGTTCGCCTGCATGGGCTGCGGTGGCTCGCTGCGGGTGGACGGCAGCTCGCGCACCGTGCGTTGCGAGTACTGCGACGACGAGAACTTCCTGCCCGATGCCCTGTGGCAGCGCCTGCACCCCACCCCCAAGATCCGTGAGTTCTTCGTGGTGGTGGAGATCCCCGATGCCGTGGTTGCGAAGGCTCGGGACGCCGATGACGACACCCGCGATCATGCGGCGCAGCTGCTGCGGGGTACCGAGCTGCCGCCGGAGCTGCTCGCCCGCATGGTCCAGAGCGGTGATGACGAGCTTCGCCAAGGAGCCGCGGCATCGCCGTCGCTGTCACGGGAGGACATGGCCCGCCTGGCTCGGGACGAGGACTACAGCGTCCGTGCGGCCCTGGCGACCAATCCCTCGGTGGATCGCGCCACCCTCGAGGCGCTGGCATCCGACAGCGATGACGACGTGCGCTCCGCCGTGGCAAAGCGTGCGGGCACCCCGCCGGAGCTGCTGGCCAAGCTGATGCAGGACAACGACTGGGAGGTGCGCCGCGACGCCGTGCGCAACCTCGCCACACCGCTCGCGGCCATCGCCGCCCGGGCTGCCAAAGAGCGGGACAACGACGTGCTCGGGGCCTTGGCGGCCCGGCCCGATCTGGACACGGCCGTGCTGGCCGCCCTGGCAGGCAACCGCGACAGCGACGCCCGTGCTGTGGCGGCGGCCCACCCGGACACGCCCCCGGACGCCTTGGCGGTCATGGCGGAGGACTCCTACGGAGAGATCGGTGTCCTGCTGGCCGGCCACCCGTCCACACCGCTCTCGGCTCTGAAGACCCTGGTGGAGCACGACCGAGAGGAGGCCTGCGTGGTCCTGGCAGCTCGCGCTGGTCTGCCCAAGGGCCTGCTGCTCCAGCTGGGGCGCTCCGAGAGGGCGGAGGTTGCCCGTGCGGCCCAGGCCAACCCGGCCTGGGCGCCGGCCCGCAAGGCCGCAGTGCGCACCAAGCTGCTCATCGCTGCGGGGATCGTCTTGCTGTTGATGGCTGCCGCTGCGGTGTTCCTGGTCGTGGCGGGGCTGGGAGTGGTGTTGAGCTGAGCGTGCTCACTCGCAGGGGGAGTCGGCGTACGCGGCCTCGTTGTTGGTCTCGTCGCACTCGGTGACGGAGCCCACGCCTTCACCGTCGTCGTCCACCCGAAGCATCAGGCCCTCGTCGCCCCAGTCGTCGGGGTGCAGCTCGAAGATGCCTCCGGCGATGACCTGGCCCGAGGGCAGCTCGTCGAGCAGCATTGTGTCGAGTAGGGTCTTTCCCGTGCTCGACTGCGCGTACAGAGCCACGCTGACCCCCGCAGCGACGGGCTGCAGCCCCTGGTTGGACACCGCGAAGCTCAGCTTGGCGGGACCGTCTTCGCAGGAGGCGACGCAGACGTCCTCGACGAAGATCGCCAGATCCGCCATGGCGGGCTCGTCCACCACGGGGCGCGCCCGGAAGACGTTGTGTCCCGTACCTGGAAGGGGGGCGGGGCTGGGGACGGAGCCGTCGGGCTCGAGGTTGGTGAGCGAGAAGTCGTGGGTCCCCCACGTGGGGCCTGAGCGCTGCCAGCCGCTGCCGGAGTGACCGAAGACGGTGATGCCGTGCCAGTTGCTCCCGTTGGAGGCGATGACGATCTCCGCGGATCCGTCGCCGTCGACGTCGGCGGTGACGGGGTACTCCCAGAGCGTGGCCGAGTCATGGGAGCTGTTGGAATACAGCTCCGTCCCCGTGCTGCCGTCGTAGATGTGGAAGCGGGACTGGTCGGCGTAGAGCAGCTCGTATGCGCCGTCGCCGTCGATGTCGTAGCCCGAGCAGCCCGCCATGCCCGAGTAGTCGTCGACGGGAGCCGCCCACCGCATGATGCCCGAGACCTCCCACACCGAGATGTCGGGGTTGGCGGCCACCGCGATCTCGACATCCCCATCCCCGTCGAAGTCGGCTATCGCCGGCGGGCCGGGGTTCGAGCCGGGCAGGATCACGCCGCTGATCATGGTGCCATCGGGTTCGTACAGAGCGAGGGAAGAGCCGGTGACCATCACCACCTCTCCGCCGGCGTCCCCGTCCAGGTCGGCCACGGCGGCGAAGGTGCTGGAATAGCCACTGCTGATGGCCCACTCGAGGGCGCCGCTGTGGGAGAAGACCCGCTCGCCCAGGATGATCTCGTGGGTGCCGTCGGCGTCGATGTCCACCAGGACCGGAGTGCGGTAGTCGGTGGCCACGTCGGGCAGGGTGAACAGGGTCGAGCCGTCGGCGCCGGAGACCACCGCGGCGTCGTAGACCACCTCCACGTCCCCATCGGCGTCGAGATCCGCCACCGCTGGCTGGGGGTAGGAGGACAGCTCGAAGGACTCGGAGGTCCACTCGATGTTCCCAGCCCCGTCGACGGCGACGACGTTGCCGTCGGGGGTCACCGCGATCACCTCGGGCTCGCCGTCCACATCCACGTCGGCGATGGTCACGCCCCCCACGCCGCTGATGTCGGTGACACGGAAGATCTCGCCGGAGCCGTCGCCGTGCAGTGCGACCAGGTCTCCGACGGTCCAGTTGGAAAACGCGATGTCCGGGTTGTCGTTCTCGTCGATCAGCCCATCGCCGTTGTCATCGGTCAGGTTGCCGACGGCCGGCATCACCAGGACCCCCTGGCCGGTCGAGGTCCACTGCCACTCGATGGTGACGTTCCACGGGTCCTTCACCACCCCCACCACGGTGCCCTCGCAGGCCTCGAGCAGCTCCACCTCTCCACCGGGGTGTTCGTCCACGTCGCAGTCGTCGTCTACGCAGTCGGCCACACCGTCGCCGTCGGTGTCGTCGAAGCCCTCGTCCACCAGGCCGTCGCCGTCGTCGTCCTCGCCGTTGCACTCCTCTTCGGGAGGGGGCTCGGTGTCCTCGGGGGGCTCGCTGTCGATGGGGGGCGGCTCGCTGTCCACGGGTGGCGCCTCCGTGTCCACCGGTGCCTTCGGCTCGTCCTTCCACCACAGGAAGTTGTAGTCCTGGCAGCCCGCGAGGAGCACGCACAGTGTGAGCGGAACCCTGACCATCTCCTGCCTCCTGACCATGAGTAGTGTCGCAGGGACGGCTTGCTGATCGAGCTGGATTCCCATCCACCGGTTGGTGGGTGGCGGTGACTTCTGGTTGGGGCGTCGCCGGTGGGAAGCAGCGTATGGGGCTACGGGGTTGATGGTCCCGAGTGGAGGCGTCCATGAGTGGTGAGCAGCGGAACTACCCCTTGCTGGCGGGGCGCGTGGTGGGCGGCGGCCTGGCCTTGGCGGGGGTGGTCCTGATCGTGGCTGGCTATCTCCGCCCGGCCATCGACGTGGGTGTGATCATCCGTGGGGTCATGATGTACGGGGGCCTGGGGGTGCTGCTCACCGGCCTGGCGGTGCTCGGCGTGTTGGCGGTGATCGCCCGTCGCAGCTGATCTCTGGGCTGGCGATCCCCGTGGCATTAGGTGTGACACCCGTCGCACACAGGAGCCGCCATGGGCACCTCGAAGCTCTGCATTCTCCCC
>CAZHIK010000060.1:0-17754 GCA_964532635.1 uncultured Enterobacterales bacterium | reverse complement strand
CCTTTCTATGTAGAAAAACATCCACCAGTTCACCTTCACTGGTGACTTCAACTGCCAGTGGGGCGACCGCGAAACCACCCTGCGAGAGCTGGCCGAGACCCTGGGGCTCGAGGCCTATGAGCCCGAGTCCACCGCCCTGGCCACCTTCCCCGACTGGAACAAGCGGCTGGACTGGGTGCTCATCTCCCCTGAGCTGGAGTTCGTGGAGTACCGGGTGCTGCCCGATGTGGTCTCGGACCATCGAGCGGTGGTGGCGGATCTGCGCCTGAAGGGGCGATAGGCGACGGGCGGGAGCACCTCGACGAGCAGCCCGATGGCACCATCCTCGAGCGGCCGACATCAGCGACCAAGCAGCCGTGATCCGACCACTCGAGCGACTACCCCACCGCGAACCGACCACTCGCCCCAGGAGGGAGCGGGCTGTCACCCATAGAACGTGCCTTTTCACGTAGTCGCTCGCTCCTCGACCGCTGGACCGGTCGATTCGAGAGGACATGGTCGCCGAAACGGTCGGTTGCGGGGGACATGGTCGCTCGAGTAGGAAACGGGCAGCCCTTCGGAGCCGCCCATGCACGCTGGTCTCGTCGTTCTCCTGCTCACCGGCCGCCCCGTTGCGGCCGAACAAGCCCCCATCATCCTGCGGGCGCGCAGCGTGGTCACCGAGGGTCCCGTGTCCCTCGACGAGGTCGAGCCATGGAGCGAGCGCGCCCACCTGCTGGCGCGGCTGGACCGGCCCTACGGCGGCCTGCTGACCGAAGCCCACGCAGTGAGCGCCCTGGGCGCCGACGGCTTCGTGATCAGCGTGGACAGCGGCGCCCTGCCCGCGGCGCGCGCCGGGGCGCTACCCCGAGGCGTGGCCTGGCTGGGTGCCATCGAGCCTCGGGATCGCACCCACCCCTCCCTCCACCCAGCCCTCGCCACCCCCATGGACCCCACCGAGCTGCAGCTGCAGCCCTTCCGGGATGTCGACCGGACGGCCTTCGCCAGAGCCCTCCGCTCCCTGGCCCCCGACGCCCGCTGCGACGCGGCGGGACTGTGCCGCCTCGAAGCCGACCACGCGCTGATCCGCCAGCTGGCCTCCTGGGATCCGGTGGCCTGGGTGCAGCCCTGGGGTGGCCCCCCTGTGTCCACCCTGAGCGGCGTGACCCAGGCCCTGGGCGTGGACGAGGTGCGACCGCCCAGCGGCGATCCCCCCAGCTACGAGCTCGGAGGAGCCGGGGTCATCGCCGCCCTGTTCGATCCCGACTGCGTGGACGCCACCCACCCCGACCTGGCCGGCCGGGTGCTGCGCTCCACCGAGGGCGACGAGTGCTCCCACGCCACCCAGTGCGGCGGCGTGCTGGGGGGCAGCGGCGCCGGCACCCAGCAGGTCTACCCGGACTGGGACGCCTACCGCTGGACCGGCGTGGCCCCCGAGGTGGAGATCGCCTTCTACGAGACCACGCTCACCCGCCTGTTCACCCTGGGGGACCAGATCGTGGACGCCGTGGAGAGCTACGACGCCCAGCTGGGCTCGTTTTCGTTCCGGCAGGGCATCGGCGGCGACTACGAGAGCGAGGCTTCGAGCCTGGACGCCCTGATCCACAACGGCGACGGGGAGCTGTCCCGGGCCATCCCCTTCTTCTGGGCCACCGCCAACGAGGCCGCCTCGGACGGCTACGGCAGCCTGGCCGACTACACCGCCGCCAAGAACCTGATGGCGGTGGGAGCCACCAACGCCAACGACGACAGCCTGGCAGACTTTTCGAGCATGGGCCCCACGGCGGATGGGCGGCTCAAGCCCGATGTGATGGCGCCGGGCTGCTACGACACCATGAACGTCGAGGTGGAGGTGGATCGCGTCCGGGTGTTGGGCGATGGCGAGGCCGCCTTCGACTGGAGCTTCGAGACCGACGACGACAGCGAAGGTTGGGCCCCCATGCACGACCTCGAGGCCTTCGAGGTCAGCGACGGCCTGCTGCACACCACGGTCACCGGCCGCGATCCCTACATGCACGGGCCGGAGCTTTCCTGGGACTCGGCCGACCTGGACAGCGTGGAGCTGAGCTTCCACGCCGGCACCGTGACCTCGGGCCAGATCTTCTGGGTGAACAGCGAGGGGGGCTGGGCCGAGGAGCGCCACATCGACTTCTTCATGCCCGGCACCGGCGAGCCACGCACGGTGGAGCTGGATGTCGCAGCTCACGACAGCTGGACAGGGACCTTCGAGCAGCTGCGCCTGGACCCGGCCGTGCTCGGCGTCACCGTGCCCGAAGAGGGCCCCACCTACGTGGCCAACTGCGGCACCAGCCTGGCCGCCCCCGCCGTCGCCGGCGTGGCGGCGCTGATGATCGACGCCTGGCAGCAGGCCGACGCCGACCGGGACCTGCCGGCACCCGCGGTCTACAAGGCCGTGCTGGCGGCCACCGCCACCGACCTGGTGGGCGAGGGCTCGGGCACCAACCCCGACCTGGGCACCCCAACCCCGGCCTGGCAGGGCCCCGACTACGGCACCGGCTGGGGCCTGGTGTGGGCCCCCGGCGCCGTGGCGGCCTTCGCGGAGCACAGCGACACGGACCCCCGCTTCCACACAGGGGAGCTCACCGTCCAGCGCGACTGGGTGGGGTACTACCTCGAGGTGCCCGAAGGAACCGAAGAGCTGCGGGCGATGCTGGCCTGGGACGATCCCGCCGGTGAGCCCATGGCCCAGGTGGCGCTGCAGAACGACCTGGACCTGCGGCTGGTGGACCCCAACGGGAACATCCATGAACCCTGGATCCTGGACCCCGACGACCCGAGCGCGGCCGCCACCACGGGCATCAACACCCGCGACAACCTCGAGGGCGTGTCGGTCTACGGCGCCCCCGCCGGCACCTGGCTGATGCAGCTGTCGGTGAATCGACTGGTGAACCGAGCCCAGGACTACGTGGTGCTCGCCGCCGCCGACGGCGAGGTCCTTCCCCTGCCCCCGGACGCCGTGCAGGACACCGGCCTGGACAGCTCGGTGCCGGGGGACAGCGATGAAGGTGGCGGCGAGTCTCCAGGGCGCTGCGGGTGTGCTGCTTCCGGTGCCGGCGGCGCCGTGTTCGGGCTGCTGGGGCTGTGGGGCTGGGTGAGCCGGCGGCGGATGCGAGTCACCCAACGGCCGTCAGGCTCGGCCAACGGCCATTGAAGAAGCCAGCGCCTGGGCCCTGGCCCCCAGGGCTGGCGTGGGTAGCCGCCGTGGCAAGGCTCTCGGGCTGCCGGTAGGTGCCCGGGCCTGAACGTGGAGCTCAGCGCGGACCCAATTTCCAGTCCAGAATCCTGGAACCAGATTTCGGTCCGCCCCTCCGGACCCAATCTCCCCCCCAGCCCCTGGAATCCAGATTCGGTCCGCCCCCTCGGACCGAATTTCCACTCCAGAACCCTGGAATGCGGATTCGGTCCGCAGGGCTTGGTGGCCCGTGGCCGACATGACCCCACTTCCCTTCGAACCTCCATGGCCTGCGATCCTCCCGTGCTACCCTCAACCGTCCCCCGCGAGCGCAGGAAGGAGCGCGTATGAAGGTCGTCACCAGCGAGCTCTTCCACCCCTCCTACACCTGGGACCCGGCCGCGAAGACCGGGCGCATCGAGGCCATCCGGGCCAGCATCGACGGCATCGCCGAGTACGTGGAGGCGCGGCCGGCCACGCGAGAGGAGCTGGCCGCCGCTCATGGGAACGCGCACATCGAGGCCGTCCAGCGCGAGGGGCTGTACGACGTGGCAGCGCTCGCCGCGGGCGGCGCCATCCAGGCTGCATGGATCGGCATGACCGAGCCCTGCTTCGCGCTGATCCGGCCCCCGGGCCACCACGCCTCGCGCGCCTCGGCCTGGGGCTTCTGCTTCTTCAACAACATGGCGGTGTCCCTGCTGGCCCTGCGACAGGCCGGGCGCGTGCGCAAGGCCTTCGTGCTCGACTTCGACCTGCACTTCGGCGACGGCAACGTGAACATCCTGGGCAAGCGGCGCTGGGTCACGCTGCTCAACCCCGACCCCATGGACCGCAGCTCCGTCCTCGACGAAGTGGGTGACCACCTGGACCGCTGCGACGCCGACGTGATCGCCATCTCCGCGGGCTTCGACAACCACCGTGAAGACTGGGGCGGCGTGTTGTTCACCGAGGACTACCACGCCATGGGCCGCGCCGTGCGCCGCGCTGCAGAGCGCAACGGCGGGGGCTGCTACGCCCTCTTCGAGGGCGGGTACAACCACGACACCATCGGCCCCTGCGCGCGGGCGCTGATGCTGGGGATGATGGGCGGGGGCTAGCCCTCGGCAGCGCTGATGGGCTCCACAAGGGCAGCCAGGATCTCGCTCAACCGGCGACCGGCCTCCGGCACCAGATCCGCCATGTTGACGAAGCCGTGGGCAAGGTCCTGGGCGTCGATGTGGCGCACCGGAACGCCAGCAGCGCGCAGGTGCGCGACGTAGGCGTCCCCCTCGTCGCGCAGCGGATCGAACCCCGCCGTGGCGATCACGGCGGGTGGCAGGCCGGCGGGTTCCTCGACCAGCAACGGTGATGCACGGGGATCCCGGGTGGGTGCGCCGTAGTGTCCGATGTACCAGCGCAGGTCGGCCAAGGTCAGAAACGGCGCATCGGCGAACTCCTCGATCGAGGGGTGGCGCAGCGTGAGATCGACTGCAGGGTAGATGAGCACCTGGCGTTCAGGCAGCGGCCGACCGGCGTCCCGCAGGGCCACGCAGAGGCTGGCGACCAGGTTGGCCCCCGCGCTCTCTCCACAGGCGACGACCCGATCGGAATCGCCGCCCCACTCCGCCGCGTGGTCAAGCACCCAGACCCAGGCCTCGCGCAGGTCGTCCAAGCCCGCCGGGAAGGGGTGCTCGGGCGCCAAGCGGTAGTCCACGGACACCACCACGGCGCACACTTCCTGGCAGATGCGCCGGCAGAGGGAGTCATAGCTGAGCAGATCCCCGACCACCCAGCCGCCACCGTGGGCGAACATGACGGCGCACGGCGACGCATCGTCCGGGCGGTAGACTCGCACCGCGTGGCCTCCGGGAAGCAGCCGCTCCTCCACCGCGACGGCCCAGGGTGGCGCCGCGGTCAGCAGCAGGTCCCGGCGGTAGCCAGACCGTGCGGCCTCGATCGAGGGGCCGTCCACCTTGCTGCCCCCGCCGAACTACGCGTTCAAGCGCACCAACCCCTGCGTGTGAAGGTCCATCCGAACGCCTCGTTCGTTCACCAGCGCTCGTCCCGCGAGCTGCCGCAGCAGAGGGGCCGGAGCCCGCAGGGTCGCCCGGCCGTTGAAGCGCAGGAGCCGATCGGGCCAGGTTAGCTCAGTGAGCACACGCTGCGTCATCGGAGACTCCGAGTCGGGTGCCGGCGGCGGCTGGAAGCGCCGGTCGGAGACGATCAGAGCTCATCTGCCGCGTCGCTTCGCGGAGGACCGCCCGGCGGTCGTGTGAGCTGGCGGGGTGTCGCAGGAGCCTCCGAGCCCGGCAGTGTCAGCGGCGCGAGGGCGGGGGGACCCACTAGCCGTGAGCACCCGTCACTCGCGGTAGGTCCGCATTCGCGCCCCGCATCGAAAAGACGCGTACGAAAGCGACTGTTGGTCCCTCTATGGGTACTGGGCGGCCCCAGCGCCGTGAGCGGACGCGGTGGCTGTCCCCACAGCGCTCCCTGAGGGATCATCGCACCCGGAGGAACGCCACGATGATCGGCCGCTCGCCCACACTCCAGCTCCTGGTCGCCCTCGGCCTGGGCCTCACCGGATGTGATGAGGCGCGCCAGCGCTCAGGGGACTCCGTCGAGCTGCCGGAGTGCGCCGAGGGCTGGCTGGCGGATGGTGGGGCGTGTGTGCCAGAGCACTGCGGGACGGGGAGCTGGGGAGACCTGGAGGTCGACGGGACCACCGTGTACGTGGACATCGAGGCGGCCGAGGGTGGCGACGGCAGCGAAGGGTCTCCGCTGCGCAGCATTCAGCCTGCGCTGGACCTGGCGGGGAGTCGCGGTGGGGGGGTGGTGGCCGTGGCCACCGGGACCTACGCGGAGACCTTGGCGCTCACGAGCGACCACGCGGGGGTGCAGCTGGCGGGGCGCTGTCGGGAGTTGGTGATCCTGGACGCCAGCGTGGGGGACGAGGACACGCCGGGGATCGAGGTCAGTGCCGGCTACGGAGAGGTGGAGCTGTCGGGCCTCACCGTCCAGGGCGCGGGCCTCATGGGCATCCTGCTCAGCTCGGGCCAGCTTCGCCTGCGCGATCTGGGCTCGGTGGGCAACGCATGGTCGGGCTTGGCGGTCAAGCAGGCCAGCCCAGCGGTGAGTTCGCTGCTCGAGGTGGACGGATGTGTCGTCGAAGCGAACCGGGTGATCGGAGTGTACGCCGAGGATCCCGGCGCCCACGTCGAGCTGCGCGACACCATCGTCTCGGGCACCCTCCCCATGGAGACGGGGGGTGACGGTGGCTACGGAATCCAGGTCGTCGGGGGTGCGTCGCTGAACACCGAGCGGTGTGAGATCCACGAGAACCACGTAGTCGGGGTCAAGGTCGCTGACGCGGGCAGTGTGGTGACGATCCTCGACGGTGTCGTGCGCGACACGATCGTGTCGGAGTCCGGGGGCGGATGCGGCCTGGAAGCAACCGAGGGTGGCCTGCTGAGCGTGGAGGGATGCCTCGTCCTCAACAACATGGGAACCGGTGTCGGCCTGTACGATGCGGGCACGGTGGCCATGCTGTCGGATTGCTCTGTGTCAGGGTCGATCCCCGACTCCCAGGGGCTGCGTGGCTACGGCCTCGAGGTCGCCGACGGCGCGGTGGCGACGCTGGAGAGCGTCGAGGTCGAGGGCAACACCCAGGCGGGTATCTACGCTCGGGATGCCGGGACAGAGCTGTGGATGGGAGACAGCGCGGTGATGGACACACTCGCTGGCGCGGACGGGACCCAGAATGCGGGCGTCGTAGTGGCCGGTGGAGCGAGCCTGCTGGTGGAAGGCGGCTGGATCGGTCGGAACTCCGGCGCAGGGCTCCTGGTTGGGGGGGGGGGCTCTACGGCCAGGCTTCGCGTAGTCTCGGTGAGCGACAGTCTTCTCGACCACAACGGCGACTATGGCCGCGGCGTGGAGGCGCAGAGCGGAGCCCTGCTCCAGATCCACGGCTGCGCGATCTCGAACAACCGCTCCGAGGGTGTCTTCGCCGTCGGCTCGGACACCGTGGTCGAGCTGTGCGACTCCCAGGTGTGGGGCACCCGGCCCTCCGGCCGAGGCGAGGCCGGGTTCGGGATCGAAGTCCACAGCGGAGCCGCCCTGCGGGCTGAGGGTTGCGTTGTCCGTGACAACAGCCACATCGGAGTCACGGTCCTGGATCACACGAGCACGGTGACCCTCGTCGACAGCGTAGTGCGAGACACGCTTCCATCTCAGGGCGACGAGTCCGGGGTTGGACTACAAGCCGTCGACGGCGCCGCCCTTCGCTGTGAGGGATGCGAGATCGTGGGAAGCCTCGGAGTGGGAGTCGCGGTCTCTTCCGGCGGCTCGGAGTTGTCGCTGCAAGACTCGACCGTGCGGGACACGAGATCCCTGGGCAGCGGGGACTTTGGCTACGGCATCCAGGTCGCTCAGGGAGCCCAGGCGAAGCTGGTGGGCTGCCGCGTGGTCGGCAACACCGGCTGCGGGATCCTCGCCCAGGATCCTGGAAGCTCGCTGGAGATCGAGGCCAGCTCTGTGGACGGAACCGAGGCGGGCTTCGGGTACAAAGGAAACTCGGCGATCGGCATTGGTTCCCAGCGGGGTGCGGTCGTCGCAGCATCTGGCCTCATCGCCGAGGACAACGACGGGCCGGCGCTGTTCGTAGCAGGGTCCGATGCCTGGTTGGGTTGCGAGGGATGTTCCCTGACCGACAACGCATTCGCTGGCGCGGTGACCGTGTCGGCTGGCAGCCTCGAGCTTCGATCCTGCTCGATCTCGGGCAGTCGCGAGAGCACGGACATCGGTGGTGGGGTCGGAATCTATGCTGCCGAGCAGCTCGGCGCGGCGGCCCCGGAGCTGTCGGTCCGAGACTGCATCGTTCGGGACAACCCAGTGGCGGGCGTTCACGTGGCGGGGCATGGCTCCTACTCCATCGTAGGCAACCAGATCTCGGGTTCTACAGGAGTGCGCCATGGCCCGACCCATCGCTGCGGTGACGGTGTCTACGCCAGCGGGACCGCCACCTGGAACGGTGCGGAGGGCTTGCTCGTTCGGGACAACGATCTCGTCGACAACCTGGGGGCCGGGTTGCTCCTGGATGACGCCGAGGCCGAGCTGCTCGACAACGACTGGACGGACAACGAGCCCGATCTCGTGGTCCAGGGTGAGTCTTGCTCGATGTACCAGGACGAGTACCTGGGGGCGCCCACACAGCAGGTCTGTCCGGAGTGGGACCGACCTACATGCGCGATGGCGTTCGTGCTCTCTCTCCAAGCTGCCGAGATCGCGGCTCGGATAGCACCTGTGCCATCGGTGGCTTCCGGCTCCGAAGTGGCCCCCGTGTTCGACACAACCGCCACCCGCGGCACGGCAGCGACGGCCTCGCGCGACGCCGCTGGCAGGGGTGGGAAACGCCCGACCTTGTTGCTCCCACGGTAGAGGTGCATTCGCGCCCCGCGTCGTACGACGCGCACGAAAACGGAGGAACGCCACGATGATCGGCCGCTCGCCCACACTCCAGCTCCTGGTGACATTGGACGCGAGCGTGGGGGACGAAGACACGCCGGGGAACGAGGTCGACACCAAGTTCGGGGAGCAATAGCGGTCGGGGATGAGCGTGGTGGGTTCGAGCGCCACCGGGATTCACGCTCGCTCGGTCGAGCCCTCCCGGGTGTACGATTAGGCCACCTATGCCCACACCAATCCCCCGTCGCCGCTTCCTGCGTGCCGCTGCCCTCGCTGCGGCCGGCGCAGCCATCGCGGGCCCCAGGACGGCGCTGGCGGGGCTGATCCGCAGCGTGGGCCAGAGCTGCCCCCTGTGCGGCACCTGGAACCAGGGCCTGACGATGACGGGCGGCCGGGGAGGCTGGCGGCGGCTGGATGGGCGCTTCACCTCGCCCTACACCCGCGACCCCGCGGAGCTGTTGGTCTGCGACGAGTGCGGCTTCGTGCTCACCGGCGACCGCTTCACCGAGGCGGAGCTGGCCGAGCGCTGGCGGGTGGTGACCCGGGCCGAGTACCAGCGGCTCAGGGGTGTCCACGGCCCCTGGTACCTGCTGGCCATGGAGAAGCGCGGCCTGGGCATGGAGCACCGCGAGGTGGCCCACTGCTGCCTGCGGGCCGCCTGGCAGGCGGAGTCCACCATCCGCGAGCGCGGCGACCGGCAGCACTACCTGCGGGAGACCACCCGCTTCCTGCGCAGCTGGCTGCAGGGGCGCCCCCACTACCAGCGCGAGGACCGCCACCAGATCGACCTGGTGGGCGAGACCCTGCGCCAGCAGGCCCGCTTCGAGGAGGCCTGGAAGACCTTCGAGCCCATGCGCATGGTCCCCGCGGTGGCCAGCGACCCCCACTGGCTGGCCTACGTGGAGTACGAGCTCGATCTCATCGATGCCGGCGACGCCCACCCGCGCAAGCTGACGCCCATCTGGGGGTAGGTGGCAGCCCGGCAACCAGCCCCGCGTAGCGGTCACCCACGTCTCCGAACCAATTCGTCACCCATGTACGCGAATTGGACCCTCACCACACGGGGATCCGGGCCCGTTCCAGAAGCCTGGGCGCACATGAGGAAACGGTTAGAACGCCCACCACAACAGGACTTCCCGTGCACCGACTCATCGCTCTCGCCCTCCTCGCCGGCTGCCAGCAGCCCCTCCCCCAGCCTGTCCTCGCCACCGTCGAAGGCGGAAACGCCTCGACCACCAGGCCGCAGACCAAGCAGCGGGCGATCCTGGGGCCCCAGGAGCTGGTCCTCGATCTCCCTGGGATCACCGACATCGAGCCGAAGGAGGGCGCATCGTGGGGGCCCTACAAGGCCGGCTCCCGGGTGCGCATTCCCCTGGTGGATCGCTCCCTGGACGAAGCGGGGCAGAAGGTCCTGTCTTCGTTGTTCAGCGGGGTGAAGTCGTCGGACCAGCACCTGGTGATCCTCGCCGACGCCAGTCTTCCCGCCGACACGCTGATGGACCTGAAGGACGGGCTCCACTGGGGCCTGCTGATCCATCAGCACCTGCAGGTCCACACCCCGTCCGGTGAGGCTTGGCTGCAGCTGGACAGCGCGGGCAGCGCCAACCGCGGCATCTTCCTCACGCCGGATGGACTCACAGCGTTGGCCCACGGTGTCGGCGTGCCCGCCTATTCGCCCCCGGCGGTGGACGACGTGCAGGCCCGCGCCCAGGCCCTGGTCAGCCACTTCGACGACCAAGGCGGCCACACCGTGCTGCTGGTGGAGGAACCGGAACGCCAGACGATCCAGCGGGTGATCGAAGGCCTGGCGGCCATCGACGGGGACAGGATGATGATGGTCAAGCTGGGCACTCGGTTCCCGAGACGCCTCGAAGGCCTACGACACCCACTGGGCACAAGCGCAGTCCTCGAGCGCATCGACATCCGGACCATGGACGCTGCTGATGCTGCCGCCCACGATCGACTGCTGCGGTCCCAAGCGAAGCTGACGAAGTCCGGCCTGGAGGGCGTCATGCTGTGCTACATCCAGGCCCTCGAGGAAGACCACACCGTGGCCGGCGAGCTCTCCCTGGACATCGTGCTCGCGGCGGGTCCCACCCAGGTGGAGGCCTCGGGCGTTGGCGATCAGGCCCTGCACAGCTGCGTCGAGGCCGCTGTGGCCGAAGCGCTCGGGCCCTACAACCATGCCGAGCTGGAGCTCGGCGCCGTGATGACCCTCGAGCTCGACAGCAGCCCCTCCGCGGAACGGTAGGGATCGCCACGCCCCGAGGATTGGGCTCGACCGGCCAGGACTCGTTCCGCTCGCAACAAACCCGCGAATTGGACCCAGAGCACCGCGTGCCGCGTGCCGAGCCCCGAGCCCCGAGGACCAAGGGTCAGACAAGATGGGATGGCTCTCATCTCCCGGAGACCAGCGGCCTGCTGGCCGCGCCGCCCTCGCCCGGCTAGGCCAGGTACATGGTGTGGAACAAGATCAAAGACGCCTTCACCTCGGCGGGCGAGCGCACGAACCTCACCGGTGTGCGCCCCGGCAAGGTCATCTTCACGGGCACCCTGCAAGCGGGCGACGAGCAGCTGACCTCGCCTATCCAGCAGCACAAGTGCCTGGGCTTCTACTACCGGGCCACCTGGGTGGCGAAGACCCGCGACAGCGAGACCCAGCGGGTGTACCGCCAAGCCCAATGCTACGCGCCAGGCTTCTGGATCGAGCTGGCCGACGAGCCCCTGTGGGTGGTGCCCAAGAAGTCCGAGGCCTTCGGGCGCGAGGAGCACCTGAACATCAGGGGAGCGGGCATCCCCGGCCTCGAGCCCGCCGAGCAACTGGTGCGCGTCGGCGACCGGGTACGCGCCCACGGGCGGCTACATCGAGACGGCGAGCAGCCCTGGCTCGAGCTCACCCAGCTCGACATCCTCGAGGCCCGCCCCCTCGAGTCCAGCGCCGGCAACCGCCGTGCCCGCCGCAAGGCGGCCCGCGACGACCGCCGTGACGACAAGTCCACGACCAGGTCCAAGACCAAGCGCAAGAAGCGCAGGAAGAAGAAGCGCTAGCGGCTACAGGTACCCGCCCAGCCCCGAGCAGCTGAACGGGAACAGGTCGATGTTCTGGATGGTCATGTCCGGTCCGATGACCGGGTAGGTGGGATAGCCACCGTTGAGCCCCCCAGAGAGCGACTCGGTGGGATCGGCCACCATCGGGTAGGTGATGCCGTAGTTGCCCACCCAGGAACCCACGCTGCCGGTGTTGCCACCGAGCATCACGCCCAGGATGATAGCGCCTTCGTCACCCTGCTGCTCCCAGCTCTGCTGCAACGCGACCGCGTCGCCCTGACAGGTGCCTCACCAGTCCGCGAAGAGATCGAGCAGGATCGTGCGGCCGTAGAACTGGTACAGCTCCACCTCGTCGCCGTTTTGATCGACGAAGGTGAAGTTGTAGGCGGTGTCGCCCGCCCGCCAGCCTGTGCCCTGCAGATCCGGGGGGACGTCGCTGGCGTTGGCGTGCCACCAGTCGTTCTCCGGGCCATAGGGCGTGGTGTCGGTGTCGGCGTCGGTGTCGGCGTCGGCGTCACCGTCGGCATCCGTGTCGGTGTCGGTGTCGGTGTCGGTGTCGGTGTCGCCCTCGGGCGCCTGGGTGTCGTCCTTGTCGCCGCAGGCGATCAGGGACGCGGACAGCGCCAGACACAAGGTCAGGATCGGAATGGTACGCATGGAGGCTCCGGTGGGTGTGGCATGGGAAGCGTATCGCCCAGCCCCGCCTGCCGCCTCCTTCGAGGCCCTCTCCCCGCGCCTAGTCCACCCGATCCAACACCCAGTCGGCCACCAGCGTGCGATACTCCTGGCTGGCCGCGGCCATGTCCTCGCCCGTGGTCTTGCCGGTCTGCTCGAGGAAGTCGGCGTTGTCGGACAGCTCGAACTCGTAGGGGTGCACGCAGCAATGGGCCGCGTTGCTGACGTCCCAGTACTGGGAGATGTGCAGCTCGGCCACGAAGGGCCAGTGCACCACGTTGCGGTGGGCCGCCACTGCCATCCACTCATCGACCGGATCGTCGCTCTCACCGAAGTAGTAGGTGTAGTCGTCGTGTTCCTGGAGCACCTGGTGGTAGCGCTCCACCTGCTCGCGGAAGACCCGGGTGTCCTGGGCGCCCCAGATGTCGAGCACCGGCGCCTCGAGGCCACCCTCGAGGAAGGTGGGGCCGTCGAAGAGGGTGGGATCGAGGAAGTAGCTCGAGGGGAACTCGGTGCTGGTGCCCATGTAGAGCACGCTCTCGATGGCATCGAGCCCGGACTCGAGGATCAGCCCGGCGATGCTGCCGGACCACTCGCTCTCCCCCGCGATCCAGGAGCTGGGGATGGCGCCGGTGGAGTAGCCGTAGGGGAAGACTCGGGTGGTGTCGACCTCGGGCAGGGAGTGGACGTAGCGCATGGCCGTCTCGGCGTCGGAGAGCACGTTGGCCCTGGTGGGCTCGTCGCCGCTGGAGATGCCGAAGCCCCGGTAGGTGTAGATGAAGACGTTGGCACCCAGGGTCCACAGGGAGACCGCCCGGTACCAGTAGCGGAACAGCTCGCCCGAGTTGCCGTGCTGGTAGACGAAGGTGACGTCGCTGTCGATGAGGGGGCACTCCTCGACCGGACAGTCGGCGGGGGCCGGCATCCAGACCCCGTGGATGTAGTCTCCGGTCTCCGGCGGATAGCCTTCCGACAGCAGGTAGGCGCTGTCGATCTCCACGTACAGGCGCCGCTCGATGGAGTCTTCGTCGATCCAGTCGGGCGGGCTCGAGCCCTGGTACAGGGGCAACCCGTTGTAGTCCTCGATGCTGCCGGCACCTTCGTTCTCCCAGAACAGCGCATCCAGGGTGTTGTCGGTGCAGCCGGTGGCCAGCAGCAGGACGGCGGGGATCAGGGCGCGGATCATTCGTCACCTCCGCCGATGTCAGGGCGCGTGTCGAAGTCCCAGGTGAAGCCGATCATGGGCATCAGCACCATGCGCTCCTTCTTCTTGTCCTCGTTGTCGGCCAGGTACACCCACTCGAGGCCACTGCCGTAGAAGTTGTTGGTGGCGTCCATGAAGGCAGCCTCGAGGTTGATGCCGAAGTGGGGCCCCGCCATCAGCTCGAGCCCCACGTGGGGGGTGAGGGTGAACCAGTTGGTGCGCTCGAAGGGCCGATAGAAGTTCGCCCCCGCCATAGTGCCGATGTAGGGAGCGATGAACTTGTAGCGGTAGGCGCCGGTGACCCCGAGGGTGGGGAACACCATCAGCCCGCCCTCGAAGTCCGACAGCCAGACGATCTCGGCGTTGGTGACCAGCGACCAGCCCTGATCGGCGGGCTGGTCCATCAGCCCCGGCTGGATGGGAGCGTAGTGCACCCCGGTCTCGAGGTGCAGCGGGATGCTGGGCACAGCCGGAGCCGTGACGTTGTAGGCCAGCGACACATCCAGGTCGTCCCGGATGCCGTAGCGGCCCCCCAGGAAGAACACGGGCATGGGGACCGGTGGACCCAGCGCGGTGGTGATGGGGCCCCCGAGGGAGACCTCCACCGCTGCGTGGCCCTGACCCACGGTGCGGGTGCGATGGGTTGCAGTGCACGCCGTCGCGGCTGTCACCAAGACCAGGAAAACACGGGGAGTGCGCAAGTCCACCTCCAAGCTGGAGGCCAGCATACACGAAACGGAACGTCCAGAGCCCCCCTCAGAGCCAGGCGGTCAACCACTCCCAGGTGTACGACGCTCCCCTCGTTTCCTGGTACCAGTCTTCGAAGTCCTCACCCACGATGGCGCGGCCCGCAGCCACCGCCCGTCTCCACTCGCTGTCAGGGCTGTGGTAGGGCCAGCTGTCTCGCAGCTGATCCTCGATGATCACCAGGGGCAAGGGACCATATCCACCGGTGATCACGATCTCGAAGATCTGCTGCTTGACCAAGTACTCGTGGTAGTGGTCGTCCGCGAACCACTCCTGGACGAAGAAGGCCACAGCCACCTCGTCGGGCATGGCCGCGATGCGGTCCAGGCAGGTCCCCGCCGAGGGGAAGGCGCCCTGGGCGGATGCCAGCATCGCGGTGACGACCTCGTAGCCGGCCGAGTCGTACTCGGACTCGGGCACCACCGGGTGGTCCTCCATCACCCGGGCCATGTCCCTCAGCACCGTGGCGACCGCCTCGCCGCTCACCACCCGAGGATTGGCCAGCTCGCGCTGCACCCGGCGGTAGATGCGCAGGGGATTGTTCTCGTTGCCCGAGGCCATCTGCAGGTCCGCGATGAACATCAGCTCGTCCAGGATCGCGCGGGCCTCTGGATCGAGCTGGCCGAGCACATCCCGCGCCCGCCCGCGGGTCACGGCGCGTTCCTGGGCCGCGCGGCCGTGGTTGCTGCTGGCCCACGACTTGCCGTCCGCCAGCGCATGGTCGGGAGTTCCGATGACGGCGACCAGCGCGAACAGCGCGATGAGCAGCGAGCGGATCCGGGGCATGGGTCCTCCAGGGTGGCACAGAACGAACACCGCAGGGTCCCAGGATCTTACACGGCCGGCCGTGCGATACTGAACGCGCCCCCAGGCCCCGGAGGATGCTCATGACCCGGACCCTCTGGCTGCTGCTCCCGCTCGCCCTGTGCGTGTCATGTGGCGACAAGGACGACAGCGTGCCCACCGACACCGACGCCGACACCGACCTCGACACCGACGTGGACACCGACGTGGACGCCGACGCGTGCCGGAACGATCTCGATCCAGCCCAGCACCCCAGGATCCATGCGGCAGCCGGCCTGCCGAGCCGGTGGCAGCTGTACGAGACATGATCCGGGGCACGGCGCTGGTCGCGTGCCCGCTCGCGGTGGCCTGCGGCCCGGGAGCCGGGGTGGAGGTGGAGGTCAGCGAGGTGATCCCCACCGTGGCCACCGTGCGCTGGACCACCCCGGCCGCCACATCCTCCTGGGTGGAGTACGGCCCAACCCGGGACTACGAGTACAGCACCCCGCCCACGACCGCGGGCACCGAGCACGAAGCCGTCCTGCTGGGCCTGTGGGAGGACGAGCGCATCCACTTCCGCACCGTCAGCGCCGACGGTGACACCAGCCGCAACGGCCGCTTCCGCACCGGCCTGCTGCCGGAGCACACCCCGCGCCTCTCGGTCTCCGGAGACACCGAGTCCTGGTCAGGCTTCCAGATCCTGCCCTTCACCGGGGAGCTGCAGGCGGTGGGCATCACCGATCCCCAGGGTCGGATGGTGTGGTTCTACGACCCGGGCACCGAGCTGGCCATCACCCGCGGCATCATCGACGTGGACGGCGACGGGGTGCTGATCTCCCAGCTGGCCACCGCCGAGCGGGAGGACCGGCCGCACACCTCGATCCTGCACGTGTCGTGGGACGGAACCCAGGTGGAGACCATCGCCCTTCCCATGCTGGATCACGACTTCGTGCAGCTACCCGACGGCACCCTCGCCGGGCTGTGCCTGAAGGAGCAGGAAGGCTACGACGCCATCGGAGATGTCATCGTGGAGGTCGCCCACGACGGAACCCTCACCGAGGTCTGGAGCGGCTGGGACGCCTTCGATCCGGAGACCATCGGGACGGGCTACCTCGAGGACGAGCACTGGACCCACGCCAACGCCATGGACTACGACCCGGTGGACGAAACCTGGATCGTGGGCTTCCGGCACCTGCACGGGCTGGTGCGGATCGACCGCCCCAGCGGTGAGATCCTGTGGGGCCTGTCCGGCGAGGTCAACGACTTCGACTTCACCGAGGGGAGCGACGAGACCCAACGCCAGCACCAGTTCCAGCTGGTGAATGGCGGCATCCTGGTGTTCGACAACGGCTGGTCCGAGCGCGGCTACTCGAGGGCCGTGGAGTTCGCCCTGGACACCGACGCCATGACCGCGGAGCAGGTCTGGGAACATCGGCACGAGGACGACATCCACTGCGAGATCAAGGGTGACGTGACCCGCTTCGAGGACGGTGCCACCCAGATCGTGTGGTCCACGGCGGGCGAGATCCAGGACATCGACCCCCACGGCTCGGTGCGCTGGCAGCTGAACACCGAGTGGGAGACCTGGATCGCCTACAGCCAGCGAGTGGACGACCTGTACCTGCGCGACTAGCTCATGAAGCGCACGGCCACAGACAGCCCCAACAGCACCAGCACCAAGAGCACCGGAGCGCTGAGGAAGCCGCTGTAGTGGGTGGGAGACATGATGGGTTCCTCCACCCTCTTGGACACCAACGCGCCGCGCCGGTGTCACGCAGGTGCGCCGAGGGCTCAGCCAAGTAGTGGCGGTTCCACGAGAATCCGATCCCTCGGCGGGTATGATGCGGGCATGCGAACCACCCTCGTACCACTCTGTGCGCTGCTGCTGGGCTGCCCCCCCGAGCCCGGTGACAGCGGCCCGCCTCCCTGCGCCGACCCCAGCACAAAAGAGCGCGCCGAGGGCTACTTCCACCTGTACTTCCCGGGAGAAGACCGCATCGGCGACGAGGTCGTGCCCTCGGATCGCTGGCTCGAACCACAGGGCGAGCGCAACCAGGTGGACTGGCCCCACGCCACCCTGGACAGCGGCGTCGGCCAGGTTGAGGGCTTCGCCACCTTCACCCCCATCCTGATGCCCCTGTCGGCGCCCGCGGACAGCGCCACCCTGACCGAGGACCGCATCGAGCTGTTCCGCTACGACCAGGGCACGCTCGAGCCCCTGCCCTACGAGCTGCGCTACCACGAGGAGGACGCCCTGGTGTACCTCGTGCCCGCGGGCTCCCTGCCCGAAGGCGCGGGCATCGCCGTGGCGGTGCGTGCCGGCATCACCAGCGCCGAGGGTCAGGCCATGGAGCGACCCGCGGCCATGGACTGCCTGCTCGAGGGCTGGGACGACGAGGAGCACGCCATCCTGGCGGAGGGCCTGACAGCCGCCATGGCTGTGCTCGAGGCCAGCGGCGAAGATCCCGCCGACATCGTCTGGCTCAACAGCTTCCAGACCGCCACGCCCAACGCTCGCCTGAAGCGCCTGGGCGCGGCCCACGACGCCGCGCTCGAGGACGGCAGCCTGTACGCCGAGTTCACCCACGTGCTCGAGGCCACCGGCGAGGACGACGTGCTCACCGACGAGGTCAAGGCCCTGCTGCCCACGGATGTGCAGCCCACGGGCGCCTACCCGTACATCGAG
>CAZHIK010000059.1:0-17756 GCA_964532635.1 uncultured Enterobacterales bacterium | reverse complement strand
GGGATCCGCGGCCCACATCAGGGCCTCGTGGCTGAGCCAGGCGTCGGCGAAGGCGGTGGCGGTGGGCAGGCCCGGTATTGGCTGGAAGCCGTCGCCCGGGCGCGTGCTGTGCCGCACTCTCGCGGCGAAGAAGCGGGCCATGTCGGCGTTGCCTCGGCGTAGCTCCCGGCGGCTCAGCCGGCCATCGTGGTTCCGATCGTAGACCTGCGCGATCACCCCCTCCACCTCGGCAGGGGGAAGCAGCTCGGTGCCCAGGCGGAAGGAGAGGCTGCGCTCGAAGGCGATGCGTTCGGCGCCGAGGAACTCGTCGTAGCGCACCCGGGCACCCTCCAGGCTGCGGTACAGCCACGCCACCGCTTCGGCTTGGGGGGAGGGGACGATGGCGGGCACGAAGCTCCGCACACCCGCGTCATCCACCACCCGCTCCGTGACGGTCAGGCTGTAGCTCCCAAGGCTGATGGTGCGTTCGAGGTCACCGACGTCGGTCCACAGGGCTGCGTCCAGGCAGGGTGCACCCGCTTCGGTGGCGGCCCAGGTGGGCCATGGCGCGAGCACGGACAGGGTGATGAGGGTGGTGCGAAGCATGGGATTCCCTGGCGGGCGCGAGCGAGGTAGCAGGGTGCGTCTCCTCACCCCAGGGGTGGGGGGAGGGCGTCGGAAGGATCCATGGAATAGCCATGGAATCCTGCCGGGTTCATCTCCCGCCGCCAGCTGTTCCCCGGGGGTTCCATGCGCGCCCAGATCCTCACCACGCTGTTCATCTTCGTCGGCTGCACCGCCCGACCTGGCGCCCCGAACGCCGCGGAGCTGGCCGACATCGTGCCGTCGTTCCGCGAGGGCGACATCATCTTCCAGGAGTCCCGCTCGTCCCAGAGCGCGGCCCTGAAGGCGGCCACCGGCAGCCGCTACACCCACGTGGGGCTGCTCGAGCAGCGGGGTGATTCCTGGGTGGTGCTCGAGGCGGTCTCTCCGGTCAAGCGCACCCCCCTGGCGGACTGGGTAGCCCGCGGGGTCGATGGCCACGCGGTGGTGAAGCGGGTGGAGGCTGTGGACGAGCCCGCGACGCTCGAGACGGTGCTGGACACCGCGGCGGGCTGGCTGGGGCGCCCCTACGATCTGCCCTTCCTGTGGTCCGACGACGCCCTGTACTGCTCCGAGCTGGTGTGGAAGGCCTACGAGCGCGGCGCGGGCCTGGAGCTGACGCCGCTGCGCCGGCACGGGGACTACCAGCTCGCCAGCCCCGAGGTGCAGGCGAAGATCCGCGAGCGCTACCCGGAGGGTGTGCCCACGGACGAGCCCGTGGTGGCCCCATCGGATCTGTTCGAGGCATCAGGGCTGGTGGTAGTGGGCACCATGGACTGAATGTGACATGGCACAGCCAGGGTGGGCATTGGTGGTCGCCCCGGACCGGATTCGCCTTCCAGCCTCCTGGAGCCGCATCTCGGTCCGCCCTGCCGGACCCAGATTGGACTCCCGCGTCTGGAAGCAAGATTCGGTCCGCCCCTGCGGACCCAATGTCGGTTCCAGGTCTCTGGAACGGGAATTCGGTCCGGGGGAGAGGGCTTGGAGTCGCTCGAGCTGCTGGAGGCGGTGGCGCATTTGCGTAGAAGTCGACGTCCGACCACGAGCATGAGCCTCCATGAACAAGCGACGAAAGCGCAAGGGCGGCTTCGGCCAGGCGCGTGCCCGCGCCTACCTGAAGGAGTGACTGTCCCAGGGGGCCCGTGGCTTCCCAGCGGTGACCATCGCGCTACGGCCCGGACGATCAGCTGGCGACCAAGCTGGTCGCCTCCCACCTTCCGTCCGAGGAGGCTGGGCCGTCGGACATGCAGAAGTGGTTCGGGGTCGTCGTGGACGTGCGGCGTGATCCGGTCATCCAGGCCGCGCTCGTTCTGGCTTGGCCGTGATCGCTGGAGCGGGGAGTTGGTGGAACCGGATGCAAAGCCCGGAGAATGGCTGAACGCGGAGTCGGGCTCTCAGGGCGAGTAGCCGGCCCATCCGCGTCGCAGCGGGGCATGGGCAACCCGTCGTTCGGGTCCCGCCATGGCGGCCGTCCCCGCGGTGTCCTCGTGCTCGAGGGGATCGCTGGTTTGGCGCGATTCTTGCGAAACAGGCGGGCGCTCGGGAGGCTCCCATGCGTCGTCTCTTTGCCCTGTTCGCTCTGGTCCTCACTCACGCCGGCGTGGCCCACGCCGAGGAGCACATCGTGGACGACCAGCACGGATCGCCGTGGTTCACCACCACCGGCGACGACTGGACCACCTGGGGCACCAACGGCTACGGCTACGACAGCGGCGACAGCAGCTACCACTACCTGAGCCACACCCTGGGGGGCGACGACCGGCGGGGCACCGCTACCTGGGAGACGGAGCTGTCCCAGGCCGGGACCTGGCGCATCGAGACCTGGTTCCGGCGCACGGAGAACCGAACCAGCGACGCCGACCACGTGGTGACCGACGGGCTGGGCTCCCAGACATGGCTCGTGATCGACCAGCGGGGTGAGGGCGCCAGCGACTGGGTGTCGCTGGGTGAGTACTGGTGCGACGCGGGCTGGGGTGGTTGCTCGGTGACCCTGGACGGCACCGACGACGACGGCTCGGATGAAGCCAACGCCGTGCGCTTCACCCTGGTCAGCGCGGATGACGATCCCCCCGACACGGATCCTTGTGACGACGAGGCGGAGCCGGGCAGCCACAGCATCGACTTCTTCGCCGGCAGCGCCAGCGGCTCGGACTGGTCCAGCGCCAGCTACGCCACGGGTGAGGCCGACGGCAACGAGGCCCACAGCCCCAACGTGGACAGCGGCGAGGTGCTGCGGGCCACAGGCTTCGGGATCTGCGATCCGGCGGGGGACGAGACCATCGACAGCGTGGTGCTCGCGGTCAAGGCCCGCACCCAGTACGACAGCGGCACCTACGCCCTGGACCTGCGGCTGGACGCGGGTGGGGCTGCCTCCACCGTCTTCACGGGCACGTCGAGCACCTGGCACCAGGTGGACGTCAGCGGGGATCAGGCCTGGACCTGGGCGTCCCTGGAGGGCCTCACCGCTCAGGTCTCCCTGCACGACCATCCCGGGGGCGAGCGGGACTCGGACGCCTGGGTGGACGCCTTCAGGCTGCGGGTGGCCTACACCACAGCGGCCGACGAGCCGCCTGAGGACGACACCGGCGACAGCGATGACCCGCCCGACGATGAAGATCCGGGGCAGGACGACACCGGCGAGCACACCATCGACGACACCGGCCGCCCCGAGCGTCCCGAGCGAGAAGACGACAAGCTGGTGGTCTCCTCGGGCTGCGACACCAGCACCGTGACCACCGCCGTCCTGGGCTGGCTGATGGGCCTGTTCTGGGCCGCCCTGTCGCTGCTTACGGGCTGGCGTCGGGGCGAGAAGAAGCGCCGGCTGCGCTGACGTCGGCCCACCACCGCTCGATGGCCTCCAGGCAGGCCTGGGGCTCGCGCTGCAGGAGCAGGTGGGGGCCCGGGACGACCTCGAGCCACAGGTCCGGCTTGTTGCGCTGGATCTCTCGGCCGCAGCGGGCGCGGACGGCCTTGTCGCGGGAGGCCTGGAGGTAGCCCATGGGCAGCTGGATCTTCGCCAGCAGGGGGCGCGCGTCGACGGTGAGCACCGCGATCTGGCGCTCGGCCATGACCGGGGGGGCCACGGCGTGAACCGCGTCCACCAGAGCGTCCGCGAGGGCCGGAGGAGCGTCGGCGCCCAGCAGGCGCCGAACCAGCGCCGACCGCGGGGCGTGTCCCGCGGCCAGCAGGGGGCGTAGCGCGCGGGCCAGCCAGGCTGGCAGAAGCACCGGCGGTGAGGCGAAGGTGGCTACCAGCATCACCCCGATCATCCCCGGGGGTGGGTCCGCGGCCAGGCGGATGGCGATGGGGCCGGAGAATGACTCGGCGACCACCAGGAACGGGCCCTCGCCGGGCAGGGCCCGGCGCACGAAGGCCTCGAGGGCGTCGTAGTCCATGACTCGGTCCGTCGGGTAGGCGACGGGGTGGCACCGGGCGCGCCTCCCCACCTGGGCGACGAAGGGCTCGAAGAGCGTGGCGGTGCAGTCCATGCCGAGGAGCAGCACGAGGGGCGGGAGGGGAGCCATGTCACTGGGGTATGCCGGTCAGATCCCCCAGCCCACCATCAGCCGTCCCGTGTGGATCACGCCCACTGCAGTGTAGAACCGGCCGCCAGCTCCAGGCGCTTCCAGGGGCGGGCCTGCACGTCGACGCTCAGCAATCACAAGGCGGGTCGTCTCCGGGCTTGTGGATCGCGCCCAGGCTGTTGCGGCCGTCGATGTCCACGACCAGTGGATCGTCGAAGCGCAGGTGGCGGAAGTGGTGGGTGGTGGCGTGGGCCTCTTGGTCCTCGAGCCAGTCCCAGTCGATGTTGTTGCCGCGCCGGCTCTCCTTGATGAACAGGTAGCCGATGCGCAGCGCCAGCATGTTCTGGAAGAAGTGTGAGCCCTGGCTCGGCTCCACCCACAGGTCGTGGCGGTCGGCTTCGACGAAGATGCGAGCCTGGCTGACCTGGTCGAAGCTCACCGGCACGCCCAGCAGGGGATCCGAGGTGGCCCAGCGACCGAACCCGAGCAGGATGTAGGTGCGGCCTTCCTCGATCATGCGACGGTTGAGCTCCTCGATCTCGAGGGCCTTCTTGCGGGTCGTCAGGGCATCCCAGCGGTCGGGGCGGATGTAGATGAGGTCATGGATGTTCTCGTAGCGGCCGTTGCCCATGGCCTGGACCGAGCTGCAGACCAGCTCGGCGGGCTCCATGGTGGCCAGGTCGAGTTTGCACAGGCGCTCGGTGACCACCATTGGGCGGATCTGCAGGAAGCTGAAGTCGGCGCTCTCGGGGTCATCGGGGTGCAGGTCCACCGCGAACTCGATCTCCACCGGAGCGCCGAAGGCCTGTTCACCGGCCCGGAGCAGGTCGCGCAGGATCTTGGACAGGGGGATGGTCTTGTGCTTGAGGATCTGGGCGAAGCGCACGATGCGCGGTGCGCCGGGCATGAGCCAGTCACGGATGGCCTGATCCTGGGGCGACCAGGAGCTGGCCAGGTGCCTCAACACCCCGTCGCTCTCAGCCTCGGCGATGTCGAGGTGAAGCAGGGAGAAGTCCTCTTCGGGCACGACCCCCAGGTCGGGGCGGGAGGTGTCCAGGGCGTAGAAGCGGGTCTGGGTGTTGTGCAGGTACTCCTCGTTGGTGGCCCAAGGAGGATTGGCCCGGGGGTGGGTTGGGCAGAAGTGGAAGACGGGCTGGGCCTCGACGATGGTCTTGCCCAGGCCCACCGCGAGGGAGGCCGTGCCGTCTTCGGGTGCCAGGCCGGGGAAGGGGTAGTAGCTGTAGCTGCGCGCCACCCCCGCGAAGGCGGGGTAGTGCCGGCCGTTGCGGCTGCGGCCCGCCAGCTCCTGGATCACCACCGCCATGCGCTCCTCGTCCAGGCGGTAGCCGGTGTTCTTGATGTATTCGCGAGGGCCGCGGAAGAAGATGCTGGCGTAGACCTGCTTGATGGCGATCAGTAGCTGCTCGAGCCGCACCCCGAGGTCGAGGTGGTTGTTGGGCAGCATGTAGGTGTTGTAGATGCCGGCGAAGGGCAGGGTCTGGTTGTCCTCGAGCAGGCTGCTCGAGCGTACGGCCAGTGGGTAGGCGGCGCGGGCCAGCAGGGCGCGCAGGTCGTTGACGATGGGCTCGGGCAGGGTTGCGGCCTGGAAGCGGGCGGCGATGGCCCGGTCGTTGGCGGCGTCGAGGGCCCAGGTGCGCAGGTCGTTTTCCTGCACGAACTGCTCGAAGACGTCGGTGCACAGCACGAAGGTGTTTGGGATGGCGATGCGGATCTTGGGGTAGCTGGCACCCAAGCGGTTGTAGGCCAGCAGGGAGTTCATGAAGGCCAGGCCGCGGCCCTTGCCCCCCAGCGAGCCGCTGCCGAGCTTGTTGAAGTTGTCCCGGGCCCGCATCCGGTCGGGGGCGAACTCGCGCACTTCGCCGTCCTGGGCGCTGCGGGTGAGGCGGCCGATGGCCTCGATCATCAAGCGCCGTAGCTCCGCGGCGTCCTCGAAGTCGGCGACCTTGAGGGGCCGGAGCTCTTCGGCCAGCTCGAACTCGGACCGTGCTCGCAGCCAGGTGGAGAAGTGGTTGCGGCTGGCGTGGTACAGCAGGCTGGTGTCGGGCACCCGCGACAGGACCTCGTACATCTCGTAGAGGTTTTCCGCCCGACCCGCCTCGCTGCCATCGGGCAGGCGGAAGACGAAGTCACCGAAGCCGAAGTGCTCGAGCACGAACTCCCGCAGCTCGAGTCCCAGCTGTGGGGATTCCTTGTGCAGGAAGCCGTAGCCCAGCCGCTCGGCGCGCTCCTTGTTGTCCAGCTCGCTGGACTGCAGCAGCACGGGCACGTCGGGGTGCTCGGCCTTGACCTCGGCCGCGAGCACGAAGCCGGCCTCGGCGTCCAGGTTGCCACCCGCCGGATAGCGCACATCGCTGACCACGCCGATGATGTTGTCGCGGTACTTGCGCAGGTGGGTGCGAGCCTGCTGCAGGGTCTCGGCCAGGATGATCTTGGGCCGGGCGCGCATTCGCTGCAGGCGCTGGAAGTCGTTGACGCCGGAGCTGATCAAGCGCCGGGTCTGGGTGAGCAGCTCGGTGTAGAGCAGGGGCAGGAACAGCGAGTAGTAGCGGGGTGAGTCCTCGACCAGCAGGATCACCTGCACCCCACGGCTGGTGTCGGCCGGTGCGTTGCGGTAGTCCTCGACGCTCTTGACGATGCTGGTGAGCACGTTTGCGTCGCGGAACCAGTAGAAGACCCGATCGAGCCTGGAGCTGCGCAGGGCGTCGCGCATGGTGTTGTCGAGCGCGTCGTAGGTCAAGAAGACTACGGGCACCCGCCTGCCCTTGCCTTTGCCCTTGCCCTTGACCGCGCGGCGAAACTCGAGGGGCTCCATGTCGGGCAGGCGAGTGAGGCAGAGCACCAGGTCGAAGGGATGCTTGCGGAGCTTGTCCAGCGCCTCGGCGCCGCTGTTGACCCGGGTGATGCGCGGGACGTAGCGCAGGTCGAGCTGTACGTACTCGTGGAACAGGCGCTCGCTGAGGTTGTGGTCCTGCTCGAGGACCCAGGCATCGTAGACGGTGGAGACCAGCAGGATCTCGCGCACGCGGTAGCGCATGAGATCGTGGAATCCACGAAAGCGGGACTCTTGGGCGGCGACCAGCATGGTTGTGGTCTAGCCGCTCCACCAAGAAAAAGCCCCCGGGCCGAAGCCCGGGGACCTTGGTCTGCTCTATGAGCGGAAGGTGTGGACTAGACCACGCCCTGCTCGAGCATCGCGTCGGCGACCTTGGTGAAGCCAGCGATGTTGGCGCCGAGGACCAGGTTGTCCTTCTGGCCGAACTCGATGGAGGTCTCGTAGGCGTTCTTGTGGATGGCCTTCATGATGTTGTGGAGCTTCTCGTCCACTTCCTCGCGGGTCCAGGACATGCGCATGCTGTTCTGGCTCATCTCGAGCGCGGAGGTGGCGACGCCACCAGCGTTGGCGGCCTTGCCGGGCCCGTAGAGGATCTTGTTCTCGACGAACAGATCGACGCCTTCCGGGACGGTCGGCATGTTGGCGCCCTCGGAGACGACGTAGCAGCCGTTGCCGAGCAGGGCCTTGGCGTCCTCACCGGAGATCTCGTTCTGGGTGGCGGAGGGGAAGGCGCAGTCGCACTTGACATCCCAGGGGCGGGCGCCGGCGCGGTACTCGACACCGGGGAACTTCTCGGCGTACTCGGAGATGCGGCCGCGGCGCACGTTCTTGAGATCCATGACCCAAGCGAGCTTCTCGTCGTCGATGCCAGCGGGGTCGTAGACGGTACCACCGGAGTCGGACAGGGTGACGCACCTGCCGCCCAGCATGTTGACCTTCTCGATGGTGTACTGGGCCACGTTGCCGGAGCCGGAGACCGTGCAGATCTTGCCGTCGAGGGAGTCGCCGCGGGTCTTCAGCATCTCGTCGGCGAAGTAGACCGCGCCGTAGCCGGTGGCCTCGGGACGAATCAGGGAGCCGCCCCACTTGAGGCCCTTGCCGGTCAGGACGCCGGTGAACTCGTTCTTGAGGCGCTTGTACTGGCCGAACATGAAGCCGATCTCGCGGCCGCCCACGCCGATGTCGCCGGCGGGAACGTCGGTGTCGGGGCCGATGTGGCGGGAGAGCTCGGTCATGAAGCTCTGGCAGAAGCGCATCACTTCTTCGTCACTCTTGCCCTTGGGGTCGAAGTCCGAGCCGCCCTTGCCACCGCCCATGGGGAGGGTGGTCAGAGCGTTCTTGAGGATCTGCTCGAAGGCGAGGAACTTGAGCATGCCGAGGTAGACGGTGGGGTGGAAGCGGAGGCCGCCCTTGTAGGGGCCGATGGCGCCGTTGAACTCGACGCGGAAGCCGCGGTTGCACTCGACCTTGTTCTGGTCATTGAGCCAGGGAACCCGGAACATGATCACGCGCTCGGGCTCGACGAAGCGCTCGAGCAGGCGGGCGTGACGGTAGTCGGGACGGCGCTCGAAGAGCACGGCCAGGGAGTCGAGGACCTCCTTGACGGCCTGATGGAACTCGGGCTCGGCCGGGTTCTTCTTGATCACCAGCTCCATGACCTGGTCGGTGTACGACATGGGTAGCTCCTTTGGGGGGTTGCGCCGGCCTTATGGTTGAAACCGGGCTTTTGAATGTTCCTGCGGGACCGCAGGGGGAGTCGTTGAAAGGGAGCGGCTACTATCGACCACCCTGGGGGGGAGCAATGGACCCAGGGCAGGACAGAGCGCAGGATCAGGCGTTCCAGCGTCCAGCCCGCTCTGAAGCTGATCGCGCGCATAGTGGCCGTCAGCGGGGGCTTTCGCGACTCTGGTTGGAGTCACGGCGGCTCGGGGGTCGGCGACAGGTCCCAAGTCAGGCTCGAGCATCAGCCGTGGCGTGGTCCCTCGGCGGGCGGAACGGGCACGGTGGCACCGGCCTCGAGGGGGATGTGGACCATCTGGATGCCCAGGCGCTCGGCTACACGGAAGCTGCGCTCATCCCTGTAGAACTCGCCGTAGCAGATGCGCTGGATGCCCGCGTTGGCCAGCGCCTTGAAGCAACCCCAGCAGGGGCTGGCCGTGATGTAGATGCCCGCACCTTCGATGCGCACGCCGTTGCGCGCGGCCTGGATGATGGCGTTCATCTCGGCGTGGATGGTGGCCACACAGTGGCCTTCCTCCATCATGTGTCCACTTTCCGTGCAGTGGGGCATGCCCCGGATGGAGCCGTTGTAGCCGGTGGACAGGATCGTCTTGTCCCGAACGATGACCGCGCCCACGTACTTGCGATCGCAGGTGGCCCGCGAGGACACCACGCGGGCGATGTTCATGAAGTACTGGTCCCAGGGGGTGCGCTCGGTGGGGGACATATTCGGCCTCGTCATTGCGGGCGGGGATTAACCCCGCCCCTACATCAGCAACAGCACCGCGATCCCGGCGCCTGTGGCGAGGCCCAGGACCAATCCCACGATGGCGCCGAAGCGGCCGCCGCCGCTGTAGAAGGCGATGCCGGTCTTGACCACGGAGTTGGCGGCCACGGCGATGGTGATGCCCAGGGCGCCCACGCTGTGGACCAGGGAGCCGTCCTTGGTCTGCTCGGCGATGGTCAGGGTGATGGCGTCGACGTCGGCCAGGCCGCTGACCAGGGATGCCAGGTAGATGCCCGAGTCGCCGAACCACAGCTTGGCCAGCTTGGCCACGAACAGGATGAGCACGAAGAAGCCGGCGAACTTCACCGCGGGGCCGAGGCTGAAGGGGTTGGACAACGCCTGCTCGTGCTCCGCGTGAGGATCGCTGTCCTGCTTCCTGCGAGCGATGAGCCACAGGACGCCCACGCCGATGGCCGCGGCGACGGTCATGGTGCCCAGGCCCCAGGCCAGATCCATGAACAGGGTGCGGTCCAGCAGAAAGACCACCACCAGCACGCGCCCGAACATGGTGGCGTTGGCGATGACCGTGGCCACGGCGCAGGCGTTGCGGATGCCAGGGGTCTGCCTTGCCTGCTGGGCCATGGCCGCGGTGACCGCGGTGCTGGATGTGAGCCCGCCCAGCAGGCCCGTGAGCCCCAGCCCCTTGTCGGCCCCCAGGTACTTGGTCAGGAAGTAGCCCACGAAGCTGATGCCCGAGATGAGCACCACCAGCAGCACGACCTTGTAGGGGTTGAAGGCGCCATAGGGATCGAGCGCCTCGTTGGGCAGAAGCGGGAGCACGATGAGCACGATGACCAGGAACTGCAGGGTCCCGGTGAGCTCCACCCGGCGGAAGCCCCGCACGGTCCGCTGGACGAAGCGCTTGGAGGCCAGCATCACGGCCACCAGCAACCCCAGCACCCCCGCGGCGTGGGGGTGGCTGTAGGCCAGGGCTCCCAGCCCGACCACGCTCACCGCCGCGATCTCGGTGGTGATGCCCACGTCGGGGTTGGGGGAGCGCCAGTACAGGGGGAGCACCAGCAGCACCGCCCCCGCCAGCAGCACCGGCGCGGCCGATGGCGCGACCTCGGTGCCCAGGAAGGCGGCGATGAAGCCGACCAGGGACAGCACCGCGCAGGTGCGGACCCCGATGATGGTGTCCGGGGCAGCGGGCGGCTCGGCCGGCTCGGGGTCGGGGGCGGCGGCCGGAGGGGGCTTGCGCACCACCGAGCGCTCGAGGCCGATGAGTACGCCTACACCCAAGGCGTAGAGCATCTTGAGGAACAGGTCGACGGTCATGGACATGCCGTCGAGGGTATCAGATCGGGATCAGCGGTTGCGGTTGCGGACGTAGAAGCGCTCGATGCCCATGATCATGTCGTTCAGGTCCATGTCGTTTTCGTAGTCGAAGCCGTTGGAGCCGTTGTGGAACAGCATGCCGTAGCGCACGTCCGAGGGGCGCACGATGCGGTTGCGGACGGTGCAGGGCACCCGGAAGCTGGTCTTTTCGAGGCTCAGCTCCACCTGGACGTCGGTGTCGGCTCGCAGGCCTGGATCGAGATCCTTGGTGAAGGCCAGCATCATGCCCGCGACGCTGATGTCGATGGCCTCGGGCACCTCGCTGCGGCGGCCTTCGTGGATGACCGCGACCTTCAGCTCGAGCTTGGGCAGGATCGGGATGCGGAAGCGGGTGCGGCCCTCGACGGCGATCTGGGTGGGCATGCGCAGCACCACCAGCTCGGGTCGCTGGCCGGCGCCCTTGGACTCCTCGTAGGCGATGAAGCAGCCAGTGCGGTCCCGGTAGAAGAAGCTGACCACGCACTGGGTGCGCGGCTTGCACTCGTAGGGCTTGCCGGCGTCGTTGGTGACCGTCATGTGCAGCTGGTCACCGTCCGCCCGGTAGAAGGTGGCGCGGCGCATCAGGCCCAGCTCGGGCCAAGTGATGCTGGCGGCCGTGGACTCCTCGCAGCATGTGACCAGGAAGGCGCGCTCGTTGCCGTTGAGCGACCGTGAGAGCTCCGGGAGCTCGCCGATCTTACCTCCGCTGGACTTGAGATCTACGCCGGTGTCGGGCTTGGGTTGGGGCTTGGGTGGTGCTTTCTTGCTGAACCAGGCCATGGGACTCCTCTCAACTGCTCATCGTCCGGCTCTCCGAGGAAGTTGAGCCGAACTCGCCGGGTTTTCTGAGCTTGCCCCCATCCGTGCATTCGGGTCAACTCGATAATAATCAAAATCAGCGTCGATAGATGCCTTTGACGCCGAAGACCGGCAGGATCGGGAAGCCGAAGGCGTAGAGGTTGCCAAGATCGACGTTGCCGGTGATGACTGGCTCGGGGTTGCGCCGGTTGTAGACGTTCTGGATGTCCAGATAGCCCTCGACACTCCAAGAGCGCAGCGACCAGGTGCGGCTGATCTTGAAGTCCAGGGTGTGGTTGACGGGCAGGCGGCCCTCGGGGTCGGGGC
Source organism: uncultured Enterobacterales bacterium (assembly GCA_964532635.1). Taxonomy (GTDB): domain Bacteria; phylum Myxococcota_A; class UBA796; order UBA796; family JAFGLY01; genus CALDOK01. Next base: position 5,848 of record CAZHIK010000059.1, on the reverse strand, counting down.
AGCTGCCGTACCGGCCAGTGATGGTGGGGTCGGCGATGCAGCGCTGATCCATGATCAGCACGTCGTAGGCGTACTCCATCTCGCCATCGACCGGGAAGCCGCTGGAGGCGCGGAAGCGGCTGGCAAGGACCCAGCCGCCAGGCAGGTCCCAGGCCAGCACGGCCACGAGGTTGTGGGGCTGATCCCACTCGTGGGGCTCCCACAGGTGGCCGGGCTCCTCCTGGCGCAGGGAGCGGCCCCAGGTGTAGGACAGCCAGCCCGCCAGATCCCCCAGTTCGCCGCGCGCCAGGGTCTCCACACCGTAGGCGGCACCCTGCCCCTGTCCGATGGTGCCGTCGTCCTCGATCAGGGTGATGTCGTGCAGCCAGCGGCCGTAGCCGGTGGACTCGATGCTGAAGCGAGCCCAGGCGGCCTGGAGCCCCAGGCTGCTGGACACGGCCCGCTCGAGGCGCAGGTAGGGGCCCTGGGGCAAGGCCACCACCAGGTCGAGCGGCGGCCACTGGTGGTACATGCCGGTGGTCCCAACCAGGGTCACCGTGTCCCCCAGGGGCAGGCGGCCGGTGGCGCGGGGGCTGGGCATGGCGCGCACCAGCTGGTCGTAGACCCACAGGTTCTCGAGGCGCATCCCGATGGTGAGGCTGCGGTCTTCACCCAGGCGCAGGTTGGCGTAGGGATCCACGGACGCCACGCCGGTGTCGACATCCACTCCCGCGGGGTGCTCGTCGGTCTCGACTTCAACTCGATAGCGGCCCGTCTCCCAGTCCACGCCAGCGGTCCAGCCCACCGGCCCGTTGCCGTCGTCCAGCAGCTCCGCCCGGGCGCCGTAGACCGAGCGGGTGCGGCCGTCGTCGTAGCCGGGGTAGCTCAGGCGGTGCCAGTCGAAGCCCATCACGGGGGTGATCTCGACAGCCTTGCCAAACAGCCGCCCCTCGATGCGGCCGTGCAGGCGGCGGGTGCCGACGTGCAGCAGCGTGTCCGAGGCGTCCTCCTGGGGCGCGTGCATCAGGTCGTCGTAGCCCAAGGCGAACAGGCCCACCTTCTTGCGGTCCACCCTCAGCTGCCAGTCCCAGTAGCGGGGGGCGATGTCCTCGGAGCCTTCCTCGAGGCCCAGCATGCCCCGCTTGCCCATGCCGGCCAGGACGGCATCGAGGTAGGAGCGGCGCACGCCGGCGGCCACGCCGGTCTTGCGCTTCTTGCCCACGGGGGTGCGCACGAAGGCCGAGGAGGAGATGAGGTCCACGGCAGCCTGGCCCTCGATGCCCTGGCCGTGTACCGGCTCGGTGCGCAGGTCCACCACGCCGCCGATGGCGCGGCCGTAGCGCACGTCGTAGCCGCCTGGGTGGAAGTCCACCCGGTCCACCATCGCCGGGGGGAGCACGGAGGTGAGGCCCATGACGTGGTAGACCAGCGGCACACGGATGCCGTCGAGGTACAGCCCGGTGTCCTCGGGATCGCCGCCACGCACCAGCAGCCAGCCGGCGTCCAGGGGCGATCGCGCCACGCCTGGCAGGTTCTGCACGGCGCGCACCGGGTCGCCCATGGTGCCGGGGGTGGTGGCCACTTCCTTGGCGCTGAGGCTGCGGCTGAGGGCCTGGGAGCGTCGACGGGTGTAGGTGCCCATCAGCTCCCCTTCCTCCCACTCCACCTGGGCCCAGAGGTCCAGCTCCACCTCGGCGCCGGGCTCCAAGCGGAAGTCGAAGGGGTCCAGGTCCACCTCGGGATCCGTGCAGCGGGCGGTGTAGGTGCCTGGTGCGACGTTGCGGAGCTCGAAGCGGCCCTGTTCGTCGGTGAAGACCTTGCGGTCGCCGATGGCCACTTCCACGCCCACCGCCGGGCTGCGGGTGCCGTGGATGGACAGGGTGCCGCGCAGGTTCACGGGGGGCTGCTCGAAGACGTAGGCGAAGGGCAGCTCCACGGCCACGGGCTCACCCAGTTCCAGCGCCGGGGCGAAGCGCAGGCGCCCGGCCGCCCAGCCCGCCAGGCTGGCGAAGGGCTCGGGGCCGTCGGTGGCGATCAGCTCCTCCACCGCACCCTGCTCGTCGATGAGCAGGCTCAGCTGCACCTCCACCCGGCCCTGGTCGAGGCCTGCGGGGTAGGCCACGTGCTCGAAGTGGTCCAGCACCGGGGGGACCAGGGGAGGGAGGCCTTCGGGGAGCTCGAGCTGCTGCGGAGGCTCGGACGCGGTGTCGGGATCTGCGTCCGTGCGGGCTGGCGTGAAGCCCGCCCCCTCATCGGCGTTGTCGGATTCCTCGGCAGTGGCCTGGAAGGTCAGGCCAGCGAGCAGCAGCAGGGTCGGGCAGGCAGCGAGCACGTGGGGAAGCCTACTCGGCTCGTGCGCGGATGGGAAGTGTAGCGCCCGCACGGGATAGGAGGGGGGCGACTCCTCGCATCCCGGAGCGATCCATGCCCCGAACCCGCGTGCGCCGTGACCGCCCGCTGTTCACCAGCCACGACGGCACCCAGCTGGCCTATTACCAGCTGGGCAACCTGCAGTCCGACAAGGTCGTGCTGTTCCTCAACGGGCTGTTCTGCACCGACTCCTACTACGTGTTCCTGCACCGCGAGCTGGCGCGGGACTACCGGGTGATCGGCTTCGCCCATCGGGGGCACGAGGCGTCGGATCCGCCATCGGGCGACGACGGGGCCACCATCCAAGCCTGCGCCGCTGACGTGGTGGCCCTGTTGGACCACCTCGGGATCGACGAGGCCGTGATCGCGGGCCTGTCCCTCGGGGTCCAGATCTCCTTCGAGGCATACCGCTCCTACCCCGAGCGCTTCCGCGGTATCATGGCGTTCACCGGCCCTTACGAGAATCCCCTGGGCACCTTCTACGGGCTCACGGTGCCCGACGTGGTCTGGCGGGCCAGCATGGGCAACCTGGTGCGCTTCCTGCCGCGGGTCACCAACAAGATCTGGCACGGCATCTTCCACCTGCCCGTGGTGCACCCGGTGGCCCGTCTGATGCGCTCCACCGCAGCCTCGGCGCCCCTGATGCAGCCGTTCTACGATCACCAGACCGTGGTCCACGTGCCCACCGGCCTGCGCCTGGCTCTGGCCGCCATCGAGCACTCCGCCCGGGATGTGCTGCCCACCATTGATGTCCCCGTGATGGTGGTGGCCGGGGGCAAGGACACCTTCACCCCGGCCGAGCTGTCCCGGGTGATGCGTGACGAGATCCCCGACGTGGACTTCCTCGAGGTGCCGGCCGGCACGCACACCACCCTGCTCGAGGCGCCCGAGGTGGTGAACCCGAGGGTGCTGAGCTTCCTCGACGGGATCGACTGGCGTTGACGTGCGGGCGGGGATGAACCCCGCCCCTACATTCGTGGATCGCCAGAGTCCTGTAGGGGAGGGGTTTATCCCCTCCCGCAGCGAGGCTGGCCTGGCTATTCGCCCGAGTAGATGCCCACGTAGTCGTGCACCATGCGGCGGCTGTCGAAGGCTGGGAGGCAGGCGGCGACGCTCTGGCGCATACGCTTGACCCAGGTGGTGGGGATGCCCGAGTGGTTGCGGGTCTTCCAGGCCGGGATGACCAGGTTCTCGAGGGTGGCGTACAGCGCTTCTGCGTCGGCGGCGTCCTGCTCGTGGACAACGGAGCTGGCGGTCTGGGCGCGGATGGCCCAGCCGTGGGTGTCGTCCCAGGCTTCGGCCCACCAGCCGTCGAGGATGGACAGCTGCAGCACGCCCTGGAGGGCGGCCTTCTGGCCCGATGTGCCGCTGGCCTCGTAGGGGCGGCGAGGGTTGTTGAGCCACAGGTCGCAGCCCTGGGTGAGCAGGCGGCCGGCCTTCATGTTGTAGTTGGGCAGCAGGATGACCCGGCCCTCGAAGCGGGAGTCCTTGGCCCAGTCGGCGATCTCGGCGATCAGGGACTGACCCCGCAGGTCGGCGGGGTGGGCCTTGCCCGCGATGACCAGCTGGCAGGGGGCGGCGTCGAGGATCCTCTCCAGCCGCTCAGGATCGGAGAAGATCAGGTTGGCGCGCTTGTAGGGGGCGAAGCGACGCGCGAAGCCGATGGTGAGGGCTTCCGGATCCAGCCGTGGCATGCCCTTGGAGACCAGCCAGTCCACCAGCGTGCGGCGGGCGTCACGCCGGGCTTCCCACAGGGCGGCGTCGGGGATGTCGGCCACGGCCTCGGCCCAGGCCTCGGGCTCGGACCAGGCGTGGTCCCAGCGGGGTGCCCAGCGCTCGAGCAGCTGTCGGAAGGTGTTGGCCATCCAGGTCTTGGGGTGCACACCGTTGGTCACGTGGGCGATGGGCGCGGGCCGCGGGGCCTCGACCCGGCCGCCGATGGGGGCGGTGTAGCCGGCGCTGTACAGCTCCTTCCACATCTCGCGGCTGACCTCGCCGTGGAGCTTGGAGACACCGTTGGCTGCGCGGGAGGTGCGCAGGGCCAGGATGGTGTTGCACAGGGGCTCGCCCACGTCGCCGGGCCGGGTGCGGCCCAGGTCCATGAAGAAGCCTCCCGGCACGCCCATCTGCTCGCGATAGCCGGCCAGGTTGGACTGCAGCTGGTCCCAGGTGAAGCGGTCGTGGCCCGCCAGCACCGGGGTGTGGGTGGTGAAGATGGTGCGGGCCTTGGCCTCGCGCAGCGCCACCTCGGGGGACTTGCCCGCGGCGATGCCCTCGCGCAGCAGCTCGAGGCTCAGGAAGGCGGCGTGGCCCTCGTTCATGTGGAAGACGGCGGGATCGTAGCCCAGGGCCCGCAGCAGGCGGGTGCCACCGATGCCCAGCAGGATCTCCTGGGCCATGCGGGTGTCGTTGTTGCCGCCGTACAGCCGGCGTGTGTACTGCTGGTGCCACCAGGAGGCGCCCTTGATGCTGGCGTCGAGCAGGTAGAGCTTGACCCGTCCCACCTGGACCTCCCAGGCCTGGACCTTGTAGCTCGAGTGGTTCTCGGGCACCTCGATGAGCAAGCGCTTGCCGTTCTTCATCACGGGCTGCATGGGCAGCTCGGCGGGATCGACCCGCCGGTAGTCGGCGTGCTGCTGACCGTTGACGATGCTCTGCTCGAAGTAGCCTTCCTTGTAGAACAGTCCCACGGCCACCAGGGGGATGCCGAGATCGGAGGCGGACTTGAGGTGATCGCCGGCCAGCACTCCCAGGCCGCCCGAGTACAGGGGCAGGCTCTCGTGGATGCCGTACTCCATGCAGAAGTAGGCCACCGGGTGCTTCGCGTCGGCGCCGTCGACGGTGGCCAGCTGGGGGCCTTCGTCGTGGATCGCGCGCCAGCGCTTCATGACCTCCTCGAGGTGGTCCAGGAAGACCTCGCTCTCGGCCAGGTCCATGGCCCTGGCGTAGGAGATGCCGCGCAGCATCACCACGGGGTTGTGCCGCGAGGCGGCCCAGCCTTCGGGATCGGTGTCGTTGAACAGGTCGCGGGCGGACTCGTCCCAGCACCACCACAGGTCGTAGGCGAGGGAAGCGAGGGGCATCAGGGGATCGGGCAGGCGCAGATTCATGCGGGTCTCCGGATGGTCGGGCCGTGACGAAAGTGCCCCGTTACCTCTCTCCGACAGGAGGTGCCATGCCCTTTCCGGAAGCTTCACGAGCCGCGGTATCCATGACCTCCACCCTGTTCGGTGAGCTGGGGCGCCGACTAGAGTGTTTCAAAGGAGAGTTACTAGCGCTGCACGTGGGAGATACCTGGTTGGATCCGGTCGTGGGGAGCCGGATGGAAGATTTGACATCCAGCGATCATCCTCACCTTCACCGGTACGCCAGCCCTGCTGGATGGGGTCCCCTGTGGGAGGCATTGGTGGCTCGGGTCTCGGCTCGGGAGGACATGGCTTGGGTGGGCCGCGGCAACCTGCTGGTCACCGCGGGCTGCACGGGTGCCCTGGCGGCCACC
>CAZHIK010000058.1:5016-17849 GCA_964532635.1 uncultured Enterobacterales bacterium | reverse complement strand
GCAGCAGGCGGTGCCGCAGATGGAGAGGAACATGCCCCCGGTAGCCATGCAGGCCCCGTAGTAGCCATACCCGGCGAACGCCCCGCTACAGCCGCCGGGCACAGGCCCCGCGATGGCGGAGATGGACACGGAGGGCTCCAGCTCCAGGATGTCCTCCAGCACGTTGCTCCAGGTGGAGGGGGACTGCTCGGACTCGTCGGAGACCAGCACCAGCATCAGCTTGGAGTCGTCCCGCACGAAGCCCTCGTTGCACTCGCCCGCGCCGGTCCTCTGCAGGGCGTTGCGGGCGATGGTGAGACCCGCTTCGGTGTAGCTGCCCGCCCCGCCCCGAATGGCCTGGGAGAAGACCTGAGATGGATCCGCGGTCTCCGGGGTGATGAACTGCTGGTTGTGGCAGCCGGAGTCCGCGGTTGAGACCGCGATCTGGTAGTCGCTGTCGAACTCCCCGAGGGTGGTGGCGAACTGCTCGAAGTTCGACGAGAGGTTGGCCTGGTTGTCGCTCATGGAGCCGCTCTGGTCCACGTAGAACAGGATGTCGCTGCGTTCCCAGGGCCCATCGGGCTGGCGCCACTCGAGCTCGAAGTTTTCCCCGGCCATTCCGGTTCCCGTCTGGGTGAAGATGTCGCTGTTCCCTGGCTCGTTGGTTTCGAACTGCAGGGTGCTGTCGAAGCTGCCCGTGGTCTCGGGTTCGAAGAGCATGGTGATGTCGGCCGCCTCACCCAGCTCGAGCTCCAGCGGTAGCGGCGGAACTTCGAGGAGTTCGAAGCTGTCACCGCTCTGCACCACGCTCGAGATGCGCAGCAGTGCGTTGCCTACGTTGGTCACGGTGAAGGTCTTCTCCCAGCCACAGCCGATGACCACGTCGTCGTACACATAGGGATCAGGCTCGAGCGCAAGACGGGGGAACAGCCCCTCGCCCGTCAGCGGGACGGAGTGAACGGGCCCGTCCACGTCGCTGGCCGTGATCTCCAGGGCACCGATATCCAGCAGACTTCCGGGTTCGTAGCTGACGGGAAGCTCGACGCTCTCGTGGGGCGCCAGCCAGGTCGCGAAGCCCTCGTCCTCCACTGAAAACGTGGCGGAGTCACGGATCCGGAGTCCATCGACGAGCAGGGCGGCGCCGCCCACGTTGCTCAGGGTGAGCCACTCCGTGGCGGTCTGCTCCTGTTCCACCTCCCCGAAGTGGATCTCCGGTGGATCGATGGAGAGGACGGGCAGCTCGTTGGACTCCCGGTCGTGGCTCTCGAAGCCGTAGTCCGAGCAGGCCGGCGCCAGCACCAAGATGAACAGGTGGATGGGCTTCATTGTCGGTCCTCCCTGGAACACTGCTGTCTGCGGCGCAGGCCGGCCCCGACGAGCAAGGCCATCAAGGCACTCCATCGCCACCCGACCTGCGCGTGGGCGCAGCGGGTACCGGCGCCCAACGCGTAGAGTTTTTCATCACACACATCGCCCAGACCATCTCCGTCCTCGTCCACCTGGAGAGAATCGAAGTCATCCGGGCATGAATCACAAACATCGCCGATCCCGTCCCCGTCCCTGTCTTCCTGGCCTGGATCGAAGATGGTGGGGCACAGGTCGCAGGCGTCGCCCGCCCCGTCCCTGTCTGCGTCCGCCTGGGTGGGATCCGAAAGCTCCGGGCAGACATCGCATACATCGCCCACACCGTCGCCGTCCTTGTCGTCTTGGTCCGGATCGAACAGTTCCATGCAGTCGTCGCAGATGTCCCCCACACCGTCACCATCCAGATCCGCCTGGTCAACGTTCCAGCCCCGCTCGCAGTTGTCGCAGGCGTCTCCGATTCCGTCCCAGTCCTCGTCGTCCTGGGCGGCGTTGAGGTCGCTGGGACAGTTGTCGCAGACGTCGCCCACACCATCACCGTCGGCATCGGCCTGGAAGGGATCGGCATCCAGGGGACAGATGTCGCAGTTGTCGCCGTGGCCGTCGCCGTCGCTATCCAGGGTGTCGTCACCCGCTTGGTCAGGACACAGATCGCAGACGTCACCGAGGCCGTCACGGTCGCCGTCTTCCTGGTCCGGGTTGTCGTCGACCGGGCAGTTGTCGCACGCATCGCCCAGTTCGTCACCATCCCGGTTGGCCTGTCCCGGGTTCTCGACCTCGAGGCAGTTGTCGCACACATCCCCCACGTCGTCGCAGTCCACATCGGCCTGGTCCGCGTTGAACTCGTCGGGGCAGTTGTCGCAACCGATCTCCACCTCGAGATCGGGATTGCCATAGTCGTCCAGGATGGTGACATAGCCGCTGGAGAAGCCGTCACCGTCGCTGTCCATATGGGCGGTAGGGTAGTCGCAGCCAAACACGTGGTAGTCGTAGTAGTCGTCGCAGCTGTCGTATGCGCAGCCCACGCCCTCGGCGCTGCACTCGAAGGCCCGATCGATGGCGTTGCAGTTGAGATCGGTCTCGAGATCGGTGCCACAGGCCCAGGCCGGACTGGCGATGTGGAGTGCGAGGAGGATTGCGATCACGGCTGCACCTCCGGGGTGGCGATGGGATCCCCGCTCCAGGGGACCAGGGATCGTTCGGGCTCAGGCACCGGGTCGAGGGGATCGGCCCTCTCGACGATGTGAAAGACCACGCGCCGGTTCCGGGCCAGGCTCGCCTCGTCCAGGCCGAGGTCGACCGGCACCACCTCGCCCATACCCCGCAAGGAGATCCGGGAGGGGTGCACCCCCGCTCGCACCAACTCCACCACCACGGCGTGAGCCCGCCGGTTGGACAGGTCGTAGTTGTAGCGGAAGCTGCCTTCCTCGCTGGCGTGGCCCTCCACTGCGATGAGCCGCAGCTCCGGGTGGGTCAGCAGCAGCCCGGCAACGGCACGCAGCGTGGGCAGCGAGACTGGAAGCACCTCGTCGGTGTTGTAGCGGAACTGGATGGGCTCACGGATCTCGATCTCACTGCGGGTGACGCGGGCCAGCTCGGCGGGCCGCCAGCTCAATCGGACTTCCTCCTCCACCCGCTCGGTGAGCACCTCCCTCTCCGGCTCCGGCTCCACCGGGACAGAGATCCGCTCCGGCTGCGCTTGCGATCCAGGTCGGCCTCGCGCAATGAAGCCCAGATGGGCCCGGAATTCTGTGCCGCCATAGCCCTGCCACACGGATCGGCCCACACCGAGGTCCAAGGCCCAGCGGTCGGTCGCATACCTGGCTCCAGTGACCAACTCCGCGGCGAGGTTCTGATTCTTCATCCAGCGATCGCCGAGCCCACGCCGGCTCAACAGGCCGAACATCAACGCACTGCGCCCCGGCATCATGTCCAGCATCCCCACGACATCGTAGCGTAGCTCGTGCGCCACCTCGAGGTTCTCTTCGTAGACAAGCCGTTCGCGCAGCACCACGCCCACATCGCCCATCAGCTCCATGCCACCATCGCGCAGGCGAAAGGCTGCGCCGAGCTCGGCCCGGGGCTCGGGCTCGCCCAGATAGGCCTGCTGAGTACCGAAGGGCAGCAGCACCGCACCGGCGGCCGCGATGCCGATGGGCCCTCGAATCAGCGGAACCCCCACGGAGAAACGCGGATCGCCCACCCCGAAGCCCGCCGCTGAGCTCTCGAGCAGATCTCCGCTGTCCTGGACGGCCAAGGGCAAGTCCACCCCCAGCTGGGCGCGCTCCCAGTCATAGCCGGCTCCCAGGTGAAGGGTGCCCCTCTCACCCACCATGGCTCCGAGCTCCACCTCCGAGCTGATCAACACCAGGGGATCACGCTCGTACTGCAGCATGGCCCCCATGCACAGGTCGCCCGGCCTCAGCTCGTGGGGATAGGGCACGCCTGCGAAGCTACCCCAGGCGAAGCTCGGGCGGATCAGCTCGATGTCCAGGGAATAGGGTTCCAGGCCATGGGCTGGGCCCACAGCCAGCAGGAACAGCGGAGCCAGCGCGGGGCTCACCTGGCCTCCCGAGGCTCGCGCTCCGGCAGGGGCGGGACGACGGGGACGCCCGCGGGCTCGGGCTGGGACGTGGCGGCCCCCGGCGGGACCACCGTAGGCTCTTCCACTTCGTCCTCGAGAACTGGCGGAGGCACCAGGCCCTCGAGCACGTCGGGCTCGAGGGAGATCAGGTAGTCCATCAGCTCTTCGTTGTGTTCCGCCAGCCTGCGCTCCGCCTCGTCGAGGTCGTAGCGGAGATGAGGCAGAGCCGCGCGAGCCTTGGCAGCCCTATGGTGCGTGGAGGCCAGGGCGGCCGCCAGGACGCCGGAGGAGAACAGGTACACACCGGTCCAGGCCTTGTTCTCGATGGCCATGCGCTCCGCCTGGGGCATGTTGCCCAAGCGACGCGCCCATGCCTCTTGCTGCTCCTGCCGTGCATACAGGTAGTCCTCGCGACTACGGTAGTCCCGACGGTCCACCTTGTGCCGCTCCATGCCCGGGAGGTCGCCAATGGCGTCGCCCCAAATGGCAACCGCAGCCACACCGAGCCTTGCTCCCAAGAGAAGCTGCATCCAGGAGACTTTCTGTTTTTCGGTGATGTCCTCCTGGAGGTACCGATACGCCTCGAGATCTCCCCAGCGTGCCGCCAGCATGACAGTGTCGAACTGGCCCAACTGGGCACTGGAAATGGTGTAGCCGTCGTCGGTCTCCAGCAGCACCAGTCGACGGTGCTCATACAGATCGTTCACCGCCTGAACCCGGGCATCGATGATGGCCTGAGGAGGCGCGGCCGACTGCTCCTCCACAGCCGGTGTGAGATCCTCGGCGGCGACCGCAGCCCCGAGCAACAGATGCAAGGCCAGGGCGCTCACGGGCTGTCCTCCGCCGGCAGGGGGCCGGTGAGCAGCCACAAGGCGCCGCCGTCCAGCTCCCCGGCTCCCAGAAGCAGGTCGCTGGAGCCGTCCGCGTTGACGTCCACACCGGCTGCCAGGCTAGCACCAAGCGCGGCCGAGGGCTCCTGAGTCGTGATCTCGACGTCGGCCTGCTCCATGCCCCAGGCGCCGCTGCGGGGCCCGAGGAACAGCGCGGCGAGGCCACCGTCGGCGGCGCCCACGTCGCTGCCGCTGGCTCCGATGAGCAGGTCGGGGCTGCCGTCACCGTCCACATCTCCAGCGCCCGCTACCGCGACGCCAGCGTAGTCCCCGGATGCCGCGCCCTGGAAGACCGCTTCGGCAGCGCTCAGGCTCGCCGTGCCGGAAGCCGGGCCCAAGACCAGGTAGGCCGCCCCGGCGTCCAGCCCCCCTCCGTCATGCCCCAGTGCACCGATGATCAGATCGTCAAGACCATCACCGTCCACATCGCCGGCCCCGGCCACGCTCCAACCTGCCATGTCCAGTGCGGCCTCGCCCTGCAACTCAGCGTCAGCGATGGACAGCTCGGCCGTACCCCAGACTGGGCCCAGGACCAGACAGGCCGCCCCGGCGTTGGTGCCGGCTTGATCGTCGCCCCAAGCCCCGATGAGCAGGTCGTCGTTGCCATCACCATCCACGTCACCCACCGCCGCTGCCGCACCCACGGAGTCGCCGGCCGACATGCCCATCAGCTTGGCCGAGGCCGAGGAAAGGGACAGACTCCCAGAGACCGGGCCAGTAACAAGGTAGACCGCCCCGGAGTCGGTGCCGATGGTCGCCTCCTGTGGGGCCCCCACAAGCAGGTCGTCGTAGCCGTCGTCGTCGAAATCCCCCGCGGCAACCACCCACGCCGCCTGGTCCCCAGCGGCCTCGCCCAGCACCGTGGCGTCAGCGCTGGCGGAAGACAGCTCTCGCTCGGCGCTGACAGGGCCGTACAGCAGGTAGACCACACCCTGTTGGGCGAGGGTCTCACCGCCCAGAGGGGCGGCCAGCGCCAGATCTGGGGCGCGGTCGCCGTCCACGTCCCCCAGCGCCGCCACGGTCCTGCCCAACGCCGCCCCGGCCTCGGTCCCCCGCAGCGTCGCCAGCAGGTCCAGCTCCGTCCCGTCGCCCCCCAGTTCACCGCCAGCAAGCAGCAGCGCACCGCCCGCGCCCTCGGCACCGCCGGCCGATCCCGGCGTGCCCACCAGTACTTCCTCGATCCCGTCGTTGTCGTGGTCGCCGGCCCAAGCCACGGACGCGCCGAGCTGCTCACCCGACGAGACTCCGGCCGCCACCGCATCGGAACTGGCGAGCAGACGGTCTTGGTCCGCCAAGCCGTCGCAGTCGTCGTCCACGCCGTCGAAGGGCGCGTCCAGAGCGCCGGGGTTCAGCGATGCATCGTCGTCGTCACAGTCGCCCGCCTCGTCCACCCACCCGGAAGGCTGATCACAGCTGAACACAGACACATCGTCGGCTCCGTAGCCGTCCCCATCAGCGTCCTCCCACCAGGTGTGCGGATCGGCGGCGTCGACGTCCACCTCGCCGTCACAGTCGTCATCCACGCCGTTGCAGGTCTCGGTGCTAAGTGGATTGACGAGGGGCTCGGCGTCGTCGCAGTCATCGCCACCGTAGGCGTCGCTTTCGTGCCCGTCCAGATCGGCGTCGTAGTCACTCCGGCCGTCGCAGTCCTGGTCCACCCCGTCATACCAGACCTCGCTGGCGTCGGGATTCACCTCCGGATCGGCGTCGTCGCAGTCACCAGTTTGGTCGTCGGACACGAAGGCCTCCGGCTGCGTGCAGGCGTACCAGCTGCGCAGCTCGTCGCCCCAGCCGTCGCCGTCGTCGTCCCGCAGCCAACGCGCGGCATCCTCTGCGCTGTCCTCGTCGACCGAGCCGTCACAGTCATCGTCCTTGCCGTTGCAGATCTCGTCCTCGGAGGGATTGACGCTGGGATCCTCGTCATCGCAGTCGCCACCGTTGGTGCTCTCCACGACCAGGCATTCGCAGGCCCACTGCGACAGCTCTGGAGCGCCGAAGCCGTCGGCGTCGGCGTCGGCGTGGCAGTCGCGGACATCCACCGGCCGGCCCTCGTCCACCTCACCGTCGCAGTCGTCATCGCGCTTGTTGCAGTACTCGGAGGCGTAGGGGTGAACCTCGGGTTCGTCGTCGTCGCAGTCCCCGCCTCGCTGTACGCAGCTCGCCAGCGTGGCGCTTTCGCAGGTCTGGCGGTCCTCGATGGCGGTTCCGCTCGCACCCCAGCCATCGCCGTCCAGGTCCGGCGCCCAGGCCAGCTCCGGCACCTCGGCCTCTTCGAAGACCACTGGCTCGATGCACCCCGCGCCGGCCGGGGCGAGCCACAGCAGCAGCCAGGGGTGTGAGCGCAGTACGCCGAAGATCATCGGATGTAGTACTCCATCACGTCCACTGCCTGGAACGAACCGTGCCCCTGGTGGCTCATCCTGGCCCAGCCCGAAGGGCAGGCATCGGCGGTGGTCCGGCCGTAGTGGTCGGGGGTGTCGTCCAGGTAGCTGGCCATGGGGTGGGGCTCGTCGTCCCAAGCGGCACCCCACAGGGCGGGGCAGGTGTCACAGCAAGCCTGGTAGAACCAAGGAATTCCGTAGTAGGGATCCTGCGCGCAGCTCGAATAGGAACCCGAACTCATGGTTGAGAGACCGGTGGAGCTGATGATGTCGACCGTCGAGCTGAGCCCGTAGATAGTCGCTCCGGTGGAAGACACGATCACCGCCCCTCCCGTGCCCAGGTAGTACAGCGGTGCGCAAGTGGTCTCGAAGAACAGATCGCGGGCGTGGTGTACCACCAGGTGGTCCTGTTCGTGGTCCAGGTAGGGCCACAGCCGTCCGGCCAGCCGATACGCCCCCGCGCCCGAGGTGGGGCCGAACGTGACCGTCCGCCAGTCGTAGTAGTCCGTGTACAGCAGCTGGGTCTCCCCCCAATCCCACACGCTCCGCTGCAGCAAGGTCCAGCCGCCGCCTTCGATGTCCTGGTCGCAAAGGACCACAACCGGCGTGAAGGACCCCTCGAGCCCATCGGGATCGATCAGCTCCAGGCCGGTTGTGGCCGCCGGATCCAACTGGAGAACCTGGAGGCAGGACCTCAGGTAGTAGGGCTCTGTGTCGTCGTTGTCGTAGTCGTTGGTCACGTAGCCATCGGGCCGGTCGCACGCCTCGACCAGACCGTCGGGGTCACCGTACCCGTCGCCGTCGAGATCGGGCCAATAGGAGCCCTGGTCGATCGGATCATCGTCGACCAGGCCGTTGCAGTCATCGTCTAGGCCGTTGCACAACTCCAGGGCGGCGGGAGTGATGTTCCGATCATGATCGTCGCAGTCCGTGCCCAGCCTCACCCCCGGAGCGGTGAGCAACGCGGAGCCCCAGCCGTCGCCGTCGGCATCTCGCTGGCACTCGGTCTCGGAATCCAGCCAGGCGGCCCCGGGATAGGTGTCGTCGGCGAATGGGCCCACGTCCTGGCAGTCCATCGCGATATCCACCCAATTCGTTCCGGGGTCATCACAGGACAGCTGCCAGATCTCGGGATTTCCGAAGCCGTCGCGGTCGAGGTCCTCAAACCAGCGCTTGCGGCCTGGGTGGACATCCTCGTCGACTTCCTCGTCGCAGTCGTCGTCGATGTCGTTGCACAGCTCGACCGCACCCGGCCGGATCCTGGGATCGCCGTCGTCGCAGTCGCTGGCGTTGCCCACCAGCCCCGGCGGCTGGGCGCAGGCCTGGAGCACCTTGCCGCTGGCGTCGCTGCCGTAGCCGTCGCCGTCCCTGTCCTCGAACCACCAGGGCGCATCGACCGCCGTGGAGCCATCGACCCTGCCGTCGCAGTTGTTGTCCACGCCGTCGCAGACCTCCGTGGCATCGGGATTGATGTTGGGGTCGAGGTCGTCGCAGTCCTCCCACGTGGTGTGGCCGTCGCCGTCCAAGTCGTCGGAGCCCAGCTCCAGGATGCAGCCGCCAAGCAGCGCGAGAATGCCTAGGACGGGCTCCGAAACACGCCTCGCTACGCTCGGTTTCGTCGTCGCCCTGGCCATGCCCGCACCACTCCGGGAGTCTACTGGCACAATACCTGCGACCCTCCGAACCCACAAGGATCAAAAGGGCGGAAGAACCTCGCTACTGGAGCGTTTGCAGGCGTCGCCCACGGTGCGGGCGCGTCAGTTCACGATGTCCCCCGCATCCCGTGGCGTCAGGAGCCACTCGGCGCCGTCGGGGGACACCACGCCCGTGATCTCGCCGTAGACCCAGCCGGCCTCGGGCTGGGGATCGAAGTGGGTGGCGTCGACCGCGATGCCGAAGCTGGTCGCCAGGGTGTCGGACAGCTCGAGGATCTCGGCACCCTCGAGGGTCACCAGAGCCGAGACCCAGGGCTCCCAGGCCTGGGGGGCGGCGTCGAGACCCTCGGCTTCCTCCGGCCCGGTGGTGCCGAGCTCCGTGAGGGTCTCGACGCTGAGCACGGGAAACTCGCCGGAGCCCTCGATGCTGCCCTCGACGTCGAGCAGCGCGCCGCGGGCGATGGCGCTGTCGCCGCTGGCGTGGGCCAGGTAGAGCCCGCCGTAGGAACCGCCACCCTGGTCCTGCACGTACAGGCCTGCTTCTCCGGGCTGCCAGGCCGTGACGGCCGCGACCTCGTCCAGGCAGATCGTCTCACCCTCCTCGAAGCCGTCCTGGTTCAGGTCGTCGATGTCGCTGTGGCGGCAGCCGGGCAGGCAATCCTCGAGATCCAGAGCGAAGCGGGGCTCGATCTTGTCGACGTGCTGGTCCACATACAGCGGCCCCGTGACCCGCTCGCAGCGCCAGTGCTCCTCGTTGTCCAGGTGGATGAACAGGTCGCCCAGCATCATCCCGCACCGGGTCTCGTACTCGCCGTAGTAGGCGTACTCCCCGATTTCGACGCCCTGGATGCTGATCAAGCCGCCCCGCCAGTCCGACAGGGAGGCCGAGTCGTCACAGGGGATCTCGTCCACCGTCACCTCGGCCTCACCGACCACTCGGACATCGTCCCGATGCACCGAGATCTGCCGACGTCCGCCTACCGGATCGTAGTGACCCTGCACGTCGACCAGGTCCCCCACCCCGATCTCGACGTTGCCGAAGTTCAGCCGCACGAAGATTCCGCTCTGGGCTCCCCCACCCTGATCCTGGACGAAGAAGCCTTCCCCGTTGCGGGCGACGGGTGAGGTCACCACCGCCCCCTCGAGCAGCACATCCCTTCCCTCGGGCACCACGCCCTCGTGCAGCTCGTGGACCGTCACCGGGGTGGCGTAGGTGTAGGGGAAGTCGGGGTAGTGGTAGCCGTAGGGGGGATCGGGCCCGTCCGAGTCGGTCAGCGACAGCCCAGGGCAGCGCACCGCCAGCCCGAGCAGCATGAACAGCGGGGCGTGGCGCATGGGGGCTCCCGGGGACCGAGATCGAGCCTAACGCCCTGACAATATACGATGTTCCGTATTCGGTGTAGGGTGGGGCCATGCACACCCTGCGCAGCGCGATCCTGCTCCTCGCGACCGGACTGCTCCCGGCCTGCGCAGCACCCATGATGATGGCCGCCCACTCCCTCGACAGGGGCCAGGTCTCCACCGGCGTGGGCGTGGAGAACAGCGCCAGCTGGGTGCGGGGCGACTTCTACGCTGCCCGCCGGTCGGAACCCACCCACGGTCGCTACACCATCGCGGGCCCCAACGGGCTCGAGGACGGCAACCTGGATCTCCAGGTGGGGCTCGGCAGAGGCTGGGAAGGCCACGCCCGGCTGGGCTGGATGGTGCACTCCGCCGGCCTGAAGTGGTCCATCCGAGACGAGCGCCGCGAGCGGGTGGAGTGGTCCATGGCCCTCAGCCTCGAGACCCAGCCCGCCGCCCAGCTGCTGGCCAGCCGCACCCAGCCCATGGGGCAGATGTGGTCCCTCCGCCCCATGGCGGGGCTGGGCTTCGGCAGCGCACAGTACACCTACTTCTCGGCCCTGCCCAACAGCTTCCGCACCCAGCGCTCCATCCTGCGCGGCGTGGCCTGGTTCGAGACCTGGGGCCACGGCGTGATCTTGCCCATGGGGATCGAGGTCCCCATCCGTGCCACCGAAAACGGCGCCATCGTGCCCTACGTCCAGTACGTCAGCTGGGTGCCAGTCACACACTCGCTCGAAGACGCGGGCTGCCAGCGCTGCAACGCCGGGGTCGACGACCTGTGGCTGCCCCACGGGTCCTTCCTGTGGCTGGGGGTTCGCTGGGACCGCTGGATGCGCCCAAAGAGGTACAGCCCATGAACGCCATGCTCCTCTCGCTCCTGCTCGCCTCCACCCCGGCCTCGTCCAACGGCGGCTTCGTGCCCGCCGGCGTCCAGACCGGATCTGCGCTGTCCGCCGACTTCAGGGCCGTGCTGATCCCCGACGGGGACCGCACCACCGCGGTGATCCAGAGCGCCTACGTGGGCGACGCCACCGACTTCGCGTGGATCTTCCCGGTACCCACCCCGCCCCAAGACGATCTCGTGGAGGTGGTCAGCGCCGTGCTGGTGGACGAGCTCATCGCCCACACCGATCCCAGCGCGTACTGGCGGGAAGGCTGCGACGACGGCTGCGGCTTCGGCTACGGCTACGGTGACAAGGACGACGCCGGCGGCGGCGGCGGCAGCGGCAACACCACCGGCGTGGCCGTGTTGAACGACTACAGCGCCGGTCCCTACGAGCTGGTGCTCTTGGATGCCCAGAACTCCGGGGACATCACCGGATGGCTGAACAACGCCGGCTACCCGGTCCCCATCGAGTCCGAGGAGCTGTTGCAGTGGTACGCGACCGAGGGCTGGTACTTCCTGGTCACCTCCCTGTCCGAGGCCAGCGAGGCCGAGAGCTCCCGCGGCCTGCCCTGCCTGGCCTTCAGCTACTCGGCCAGCCCCGTCTACCCCATCTTCATCTCGTCCGGTTCGGCCTCGGAGCAGGTGGAGACCCTGGTGTTCAGCGTGGGCGATCACCGCATGGAGCCCGACGGTGAGCCGGTGATCCTGGCCGACTGGGGCGAGGACTTCCTGGGCAACAACTTCACCCAGTGGTACCGGGAGCGCGCGCACACCGTGCTGAACGACGCCGCCGCGGACTCCCCCACCGGCCGGGCTTGGCTGCTCGAGTACGCGGGGGAGCCTCCCCATGACTGGGAATGGGCACAAGAGGATCCCAACGAGTACTACCTGCTCGACGTCTTGCAGGAGAAGGGCCTGCTCGACCGCACGGACTTCGACTTCGTGACCCGCTACCACACCTGGCTGTCCCCCGAGCAGATGACCCAGGACCTCTACCTGGTGCAGGCCGAGACCGACGACACCTTCCACTTCACCATGGGCACCGTGCTGAGCCACGCCGGCTTCACCGCTATCGGCGGCCTGCTGGCCTGCCTGGCGGTGGGCAGGATCCGCCGTCGGGAGTGAGCGCGACACATCGAGGGAACCCAGCTCACAGCTCGGGGGTCCCAACCCCGAGCCCCTCCCCGACAACCCGTTAGGTTCCCCGCCGCATTCTCACCGAGGTCCGACCATGACCATCACGGCCCGTCCCTTCGTCGCACTGCTCCTCGCCGCCGGCCTCGTCGGCTGCGCCCACATGCCGTGGTCCGCGCGCAAGATCCGCAAGGCCCAAGCCAGCGTGCTGGCCGAGCCCGACTCCACCTCCGCCTGGATGGCCCTGGGCGATGCGTACAAGCGCGCCCACGCCAAGCGCAAGGCCCGCTCCGCCTACACCAAGGTGCTGGCCATCGATCCCGACATGGTCGCGGCCCGCGACGCCCTGGCCAAGCTGCAGCCCCGCAACAAGGTCTCCCGCCTCGAGCGCAAGGCGCTGCGGGATCCCACCAATGACGAGATCTGGGGCGATGTGGCCGACGGGCTGCTGATGGCCGGCGACCACGAAAAGGCCCTGCGCTACTACGTGCACGCCCTGCGCATCGATCCCACCGACGAAGAGTGGATCAACCGGGTGATGGAGCTGGGGGGCGAAGACGTCCTGCTGCAGCTGTACAAGGACCAGATGCACGCCCAGCCCAACAACGACGAGCTGAT
>CAZHIK010000058.1:4376-5006 GCA_964532635.1 uncultured Enterobacterales bacterium | reverse complement strand
CGTGAAGAAGCGTGCATGGCCTACCAGCGCGCACTGCAGATCGATCCGGAAGACAGCGAGTGGAACGACCGGATGCACGAGTGCGGCGGTAGCGGCGTGGCGGTCGACCCCGCGCTCGCCGGCGACCTGATCGGCACCCTCGAAGCCCGCCTGGAGAACAATCCCGACGACGACGAGCTTCTCGGCACCATCGGCGACGCGCTGCTCGGCTCTGGCGACCGGGACGGCGCACTGGAGCACTACCGCAAGGCCCTGGCGGTCGATCCCGGCGACAGCGAGTGGCTCGACAAGGTGGTGGCCATCTCCGGCCAGCCCAAGCTCGACATCCTGCTCGAGCTGGCCGAAGAAAACCCCACCGACGACGAGCTGTGGGGCAACCTGGGCGATGTGTACCTCGACCTGGGCATGAGCGACGAAGCTCGCAGCGCCTACCGCAAGGCCAACGCCCTGGATCCCGAAGACAGCGAGTGGAAGCGCAAGCTGCAGATGTTCGGCGCCAAGGATGGCGACAAGGACATGGAGCCCGAGGACGAGATGGAAGGAGGCGTGCTGATGCCCATGGAGGTCAGCCCCTTCGGTATCGTCGAATAGCCTCCACTCGTCATTGCCATCGTCGTCTGTGGGTGGAAT
>CAZHIK010000058.1:476-4366 GCA_964532635.1 uncultured Enterobacterales bacterium | reverse complement strand
GCCCGAGGACGAGATGGAAGGAGGCGTGCTGATGCCCATGGAGGTATCGTCGAATAGCCTCCACTCGTCATTGCCATCGTCGTCTGTGGGTGGAATGATGCCCACATGCGGCGTCACCTCACCTTGTTCTCCTGCCTCCTGGCGGGCTGTCAGGCCACACCTGGCATGGACGAGGGCAAGTGGGACACGGGCCTGGAGGACACGGCGGCTCCCCCCGCGATGGGCGAGCGCATCAACATGGCGTTCTCCGTGGCCCTGCAGCGCGGGGACTGGGGTGAGACCGTTACGCGCTGCCAGGTGGAGGTGGCCTTCCTCGAGGTGGGCCAGCACGATGGGCTGTTCAGGAGCGCTGGCGGCGCCGACATCGAGTACCCCACCACCCCCGGCACCTGCGCCTACACCAGCTTCGCCGACCAGCGCCCCGCCGTGGGGCTGTGGTCGGTCCGGGGCACGCGCCGGGCCGAAGACAGCATCTGGCTGCACGGCGACGACCACAGCCTGGAGCTGACCCTCTCCACCGATGACCGCGGCCGCTACACCTACCGCCTGGCCGACTGCGACGAGAGCATCTTCCCCTTCGCCCAGGTGCTGGACCTCGAGGTGCCCGGCTGGGATGGCCCCGACGGCCTGGAGGGCTTCGGTGCCTGGGACGCGTTCGCCGTCGGCCCAGACGTCGCCATCACCTCGCTGCCCGACGCCCTGGACGACCACGACCGCCTGGTGCTCGCGGCCGGCGACGACCTGCCCGTGAGCTGGAGCTACCTGCAGGACCTCCCCGAGGTGGACGGCCAGGCCGTGGAGCACGTGCCCTACCTGATGCTGCGCAACATGCACCCCGGCGACCCCGAAGCCATCGAGGCCCTGGCGTGCCTGCCCTCCCACAGCGGCACGGCCACGGTCTCCGCCGCAGATCTGGCGCAGCTGACCCCCAGCTCCGATCCGGAGACGGGGGACCCCTACGTGGCGTTCCAGCTGGACGCCTGGTACGAGGGCCCCGAGCTCCGCACCCCCTGGCGCAGCACCAGCCGCGTCCTGTCCATGGTCACCGAGGGTGGCATCGTGATCCTCGAGCCCTAGCGACAGCCGCGGCCGACACAAGAGAGCAATCCATGCCCGCCGACTTCCACAAGCTCGCCAAGCTCGTCAGCCTCCGCGACGTCAGCCCCCAGGACGCCCAGTTCATCGCCCGAGCCTTCGACGAACGCATCGTGCGCGTGGGTGAGCTGCTCTGGCACCAGGGCACCGCGGCGCCCGATCTGGGCCTGCTGATCCGCGGCAAGCTCTCGGTGCACGTGGACGGCGAGGAGATCGGCATGATCCTGCCAGGGGACGTGCTTGGCGAGACCTCGGCCCTGTGGGCCAACGCCAAGCGCTCGGCCAGCCTGAAGGCCGTGGAGCCATCCATGGTGGCGCTGCTACCCACCCTCGAGATGCACCGCCTGGCCCAGGCCTACCCCGCCTTCCACGAGCGCCTCTTGGACCGCTGCCTCGAGGCCCAGTCCAAGCGCATCCGGGCCACCGACGTGCGCATCGCCAAGCTCAGCAAGGGCGTGCTCCCGGCCCCCACCGCCTCGAGCGACAGCAGCCTGGCCCGCCTGTGGAAGGTCATCCGCCAAGCCATGACCGACGGCAGCCGCCCCGCCCTGCTGCCCCTGCTGCGGGACCAGCCCGTGCTGAGGGACCAGGGCGAGCAGGTGCTGGAGGCCATCGCCGGGGCGTTCGAACCCTACGCCTTCGACAAGGGCGAGAGCATCGCCCGCGAAGGCGAGCCCGGTGACGCGGTGTTCCTGCTTGCCGTCGGGGAAGTGCAGGCCCTGCGCCACGTGCGCAATCGCATGGCCGAGGTGCTCGTGTCATTCCAACCCGGCTGGCTCTTCGGCGCGGTCACCCTGGCCGTGCCCGGGCCCCGCACCGCCACCTGCGTCGCCACCACCAACGGCTGGCTGTACCGCATGGACCGACAGGCCTACGAGGCCCTGAGCGGACGCGCCCGCCTGGCCTGGAAGGAATGCCTGGTGGCCACCCTTGGCATCCAGCTCCGCAACGCCAACGCCCTGCTGGCCGGGTTCCAGTCCGGCGAGCACGGCGGCGGCCCCCTGCCCCACAGCCAGCTCCAGCAGCTCCTGCAAGCCGCGGGTGCGCTGCTGGGCAGCGTCGCAGAGGGCTAGTACCCCAATCCCTCCAGCTCCGGGAGGTCTTCGAGCCCAGGGGGCAGCTGCGGGTGCTGCCGGTTTGCGGTCTCCTGCTCGATCTCGACGATGGCGGCTTCGAGGAAGGCCTTGATGTTGACCACGCGGTAGTCGGCGACGGCGGCAGCGCCAGGCTGCTCGTAGCTGCAGTTCAGCTGCAGCTCGCTGTCTTCGACCTGCGCGCTCCAGCCGCTGCAGATCTCCTCGAGGCAGAGCCGGGCTTCGTCGGGGGAGGTGCCGGGCTCCAGGCCCACCACGCCCCGGACCAGGACCTCGTCAGCACCCACCACGTCCATCCCGAAGGCCACGGCCTGGGCACCCGGGAGGTGGGCCAGGCAGCTGTGCTCGGGCTGCGGGTATGGCTCGGCCCCGGCCTCACCGTCCAGCTCGGGGGGGATCTCACCCGCACCGTCCTCGATGATCGCCTCGAGCATCTCCGCCTGCGCCTCGCTCAGCTGCTCGTCGGGCCCCACATCCGGCCAGAGGGTCTCCACGGCCTGGGGCTGGTGCACCATGGCGCCCCACATCTCCCAGCTGCCATCGCCCAGCAGGTCCACGGCGGACTGCAACTGCTCGCTCAGGGGCTCGCTCTCTCCCGCGTCCATCCGCTCCATGGCCAGCACCATGGCGTCGAAGCTGCCGGCGCCCCCGAGGAGGGTGTTGTCCACCGCACCCCAGAAGCTCTCCCCGGTGGAGGAGCGCTGGACGAAGAGGGTGTGACCGCCCACCTCGACCCGCCGCACGGCCTGGACCTCGGGGTTGTCGGCGGCGACGGAGTCCTGAGTGCGGGCAGCGAGGCTCATGGCCAGCTTGATGCCCCGGGCCCAGGACGGCATGTTCACGGCCCCCATCAGGGTGGAGTCCTGGGCCAGGGGATCGTCGGGATCGCTGGGCTCCACCGTGGCGGTGAGCTGGGTGGGCATCATGGTGGACAGGCCCGCCTCGGTGTTGCGCGCGTTGCGCATGGCCTCGAGCTGAGCCATCCACTCCGGGTAGCCCTGAGCCTGGCGCATCCGGGCCTGGAACTCGGGCAGGGTGTGGCCTAGGTAGTCGAGCATGGCGGCCACCCCCGGATCATCCAGGTGGGGCTCGAAGTGCAGCACCGCCAGGCTGTCGGCGGAGGCCACGGCCCGGGTGTCCACCTGATCACCGCTGCCCATCAGCCAGAACAGGACCGCGAGGGGTACCAGGGTGAGCAGCACACCCAGCAGCAGGGCCACCGCCCCGAGCAGCAGCAGGATCTTGATCCACAGGGGCAGGCCGGGACGCTCGCGGGCGGGGGTGGGGTCGGGCTGCATGGTCACCTGGGGGGGCCGGGACCTACGGAACCTATCCCGCCATCAGGGGCTGCCGAGCCCCTCGACCTGGCCGTAGATGAAACGATCAAGGCCCCGGACCTCGAAGCGCGACACCGACAGCCCCGGCTCCTGCGAGACCTCGCAGTCCAGGGACAGTCCCTGGACCAGGAGATCGAGGTCCGGGTCTTCGCACAGCTGGCGCAGGCAGCCACCAGCTGTGGGAGGCATGGCCCCAACGGGGTGGAGCAGGCGCAGCTCCCCCTCGAGGCGCTCTTCGTCCAGCAGGTCCACCCCCCAGACCAACGCCGGGGTGGTGTGCGGGTCGAGGTCCTCGAGGCAGCTGCCCTGGGCCAGGTCGACGCCCGCGAGGGTGGTGGGGCCGAGCAGGGCACCGCCCCACAGG
>CAZHIK010000058.1:0-460 GCA_964532635.1 uncultured Enterobacterales bacterium | reverse complement strand
CATCGGGGAGGTTCTATGCTCGCCACCACGGCGTGGAGGGGCCCCGCGGGCGCGTCGCCGTCGAGCAAGCGCACCATTGCGCGCGCCAACACCGGCTCACGGCCGCGGCCCAGGATCATGGTGGAGTCCAGGGTGTCGAACACGAAGGACGCCTCGCCGTCGCGCTCGTGGGTGAAGAACAGCGTGCGGCCGCCGTGCTCCACCCTGCCCATCACCGGCTGACCGGAGGAATCCACCTTCTCACTCATGAAGGTCGCGGTGAGCCAGGTGGTCCACTCGAACATGCGCCCAAGCTGAGCGGGATTGACGGCCATCAACCAGCCTGGGGCCTGGTCGTCGGCGCCAGGCTCGAGGGAGGCCGTGAGCTGCCGCGGCATGTCGACCCACTGTTCGAGGGCCTTCATCCGGGTGCGCTCTTCATCGAGCTGCACGATGAGGTCCGGCGCCCCCTGCGACCGAC
>CAZHIK010000057.1:2145-18249 GCA_964532635.1 uncultured Enterobacterales bacterium | reverse complement strand
TGTCTACGCGGGGGCTGTTGGGGGGGGGGGGGGGGGGGGATGGGGGTGCCGAAGGGCGCCACACGGTCCATCGGCACGAAGTCGTCCCGGACGACCCCGATGCCCCGCCGGTTGAAGGGTGCGGCCCGAGCATCGATCAGGCGAGCGACCGGGAGCAGCGCCCACTCACTCCAGATCAGTCGACGGAACAGCCCGTCGCTGCGGCCGTCGGTCAGCGTGGCGTAGCGCTCCCGACGTTCCGAGTTCAGCGCGATGGCTTCGCGCAGGTGCAGCTCCATGCCCGCGTGGGCGGAGCCGGTGAACAGGACGAACAAGCTTGCGTACAGAGGTGCCATGGTGGCCCCTCAACGATCCAGGCCCCGAAAATATTCGAGGCGGGGCGAGATCAGGGGTTGGTGACCTCGAAGTTGTCATAGTACACGCCGCCGTCGTTGTCCCAGGTGTACAAGCCCACGATGTCGGCCCCCAGCGGATCCAGGCCGGATCCGGCGAAGCTGACCACCTCGGCCCCATCCAGGTCGATGTAGACGTCGTCGCCGTCCACCGTGACGCTCATCTCGGACCAGACACCGGTGCTCACCGACAATGCGGCGCTGTCGTCGTCGGAGGCGAAGGTGGTGCAGGTGCCCGACACGCAGTGCACCAGGGAGACCTCGGACGCGGGGGAGTAGCTGCCGTAGTAGTTGTTGGGATCGTCCCAGTAGGCCATCCAGTAGTCGTCGCTGTCCACCATGGCGAAGACGATGCCGGCGGCGTTGTTGGCCGAGCCGCTGAAGTAGACATCGACGGTGATGCTGTAGCTGCTCATCTCGCCCAGGTCGGGACCGTAGGCGATGCTCTTGGCCGCGTTGCTGCGCTCGTAGAGGTAGCCGCTGCTCATATACCAGTAGGGTACGTTGCTGCCGCCCAGGTCCACGTAGCTCCAGTCGGTCCAGGCGCCGTCGTCGAAGTCGTAGCTGTAGACATCCGGGTCGATGTCGTTGCACAGCCCGTCGCCGTCGGTGTCCACCGTGCCCGAGTCCGAGCTGCCGTCGCAGTCGTTGTCGATGCCGTCGCAGATCTCGGCGGCGTCGGGGTTGACGGCCGCGTCGCCGTCGTCGCAGTCGCTGGCGTCGTCGATGTAGCCGGTGGGGGCCTCGCAGGAATCGAAGGCGGTGCTGCTGTCGCCGTAGCCGTCGCCGTCGCCGTCCAGGTACCAGGTGAGCAGTCCGCTCACCGAGCTGTCGTCGTCGTCCACCAGGCCGTCGCAGTCGTCGTCGTAGCCGTTGCAGACCTCGCTGCCGCCGGGGTTGACCGCCGCGTCGAAGTCGTCGCAGTCCGAGCTGCCGGAGACGTAGCCGCTGGGGATGGTGCAGGCGGTGGTGGTGTAGGAGGCCGAGCCGTAGCCGTCACCGTCGGCGTCGATGTACCAGGTGCTGGCGTCCACGGCGTCGGACTCATCGGTGGCGCCGTCACAGTCGTCGTCCACTCCGTTGCAGGACTCGGCCGCGCCGGGATTGACCGCCGCGTCGCCGTCGTCGCAGTCGGTGGCGTCGGCGACCATGCCCGAGGGCTGGGAGCAGGCCTCGGCGCTGCTGGCGGCGTCACCGTAGCCGTCGCCGTCGCTGTCGGAGTACCAGGTGGTGGTGGCGCCCTCGTCGGTGCTGCCGTCGCAGTCGTTGTCCAGGCCGTCGCAGGCCTCGGGCGCCCCGGGGTAGACGGTGTTGTTGTCGTCGTCGCAGTCGCTGGTGTCGGTGGTGTAGCCCGAGGGCAGGCTGCAGGCGGTGGTGCTGCTGGTGACGTCGCCGTAGCCGTCACCGTCGCTGTCGGCGTACCAGGTGCTGGCGTCCGCCGCGTCGTCTTCGTCCGTGTCGCCGTCGCAGTCGTCGTCCATGCCGTTGCAAAGCTCGGAGGCCGCGGGACTGACCGCAGCATCGCCGTCGTCACAGTCGGTGTCGTCGCCCACATACCCGCTAGGGGCGCTGCAGGCGTCGGCGGTGGCGCTGGCGTCGCCGTAGCCGTCGCCGTCGCTGTCGGCGTACCAGGTGGCAGCGTCGCTGGCGTCGTCCTCGTCGGTGCTGCCGTCGCAGTCGTCGTCCACGCCGTTGCAGAGCTCGAGGGCGCCGGGGTTGACGGCGGGGTCGCTGTCGTCGCAGTCGGTGCCGTCGGAGACGAAGCCCGCCGGGGAGGTGCAGGCCTGGGCCGAGGTCGAGGCGTCACCCCAGCCGTCGGCGTCGGCATCGGGATGCCAGGTGCTGGCGTCCAGTGCGTCGGGCTCGTCCACGCTGCCATCGCAGTCGTTGTCCGCGCCGTCGCAGTACTCGTCGGCGCCCGGGTAGGCCGCCGCATCGCCGTCGTCGCAGTCGCCGCTGTCGGCGACGTAGCCGCTGGGCTGGCTGCAGGCGTCCGCGGACAGCACGCCGCCCCAGCCGTCGCCGTCGTAGTCCATGTACCAGGTGGTGGTGCCGCTCACGGCGGTGTCGTCGTCGTCCACCAGGCCGTCGCAGTCGTTGTCCACGCCGTCGCAGTCCTCGGCGGCGGCCGGGTGCACGGCCGAGTCACCGTCGTCGCAGTCTGTGTCGTCGGCGACGTAGCCGCTGGGGGCCGTGCAGGCTTCGGCGCTGGTGGCGGCGTCACCGTAGCCGTCACCGTCGCTGTCGGCGTACCAGGTGGCGGCCAGGCCCTCGTCCACGTCGCCGTCGCAGTCGTTGTCGATGCCGTCGCAGAGCTCGGGATCCACCGGGGAGATGTCCGCGTCCGTGTCGTCGCAGTCGGTGGCGTAGGGGCCGGCGACGTAGCCGCTGGGCTGATCGCAGGCGGTGGTGGTGGTGGACAGGTCACCGTAGCCATCGCCATCGCTGTCGGCGTACCAGGTGCTGGCGTCGATGGCGTCGTCCTCGTCGATGGTCCCGTCGCAGTCGTCGTCGACGTTGTTGCAGCTCTCCGACGCGTCGGGATTGATGGTCGCGTCTGTGTCGTCGCAGTCCTCGCACGCCGCCCAGCCGTCGCCGTCGTCGTCGGCATAGCCGGTGGACCCGTCGCAGTTGTAGTCGGCGGGGTCCGTGCAGTCGCTCTCGGTCGCCCCGGGGTTGTAGGCCGCGTCGGCGTCGTCGCAGTCCCCGCCGTAGGCTGCGTAGCCGCTGGGCTGCTCGCAGGCGTCCACGGTGCTGGCGTCGTCTCCGTAGCCGTCGCTGTCGCTGTCCAGGTACCAGGTGGCGCCGCCATCGACCGGATCGTCGTCGTCGTCTATCAGACCATCACAGTCGTTGTCGATGGTGTCGCAGGTCTCGGTGGCGTCGGGGTGGATGCCCGAGTTGGCGTCGTCGCAGTCCTCGGCGTTGTCTACCCAGCCAGCGCCGGGCTCGCAGTCGAAGGTGGAGCTGTCGGGATCACCGAAGCCGTCGCTGTCCGCGTCGGCGTACCAGGTGGACTCGAGATCCTCGTCCACCGCCTCGTCGCAGTCGTCGTCGAGGTCGTTGCAGATCTCGTCGGCGCCGGGGAAGACGCTCGAGTTGGTGTCATCGCAGTCGGTGGCATCGGCCACCCAGCCATCGCCGGGATCGCAGGCATCCAAGACCCGCTCGGCGTTGCCGAAGCCATCGCCGTCCGCGTCGGCATACCAGGTCTCGTTCAGCTCTTCGTCGACCTCGCCGTCGCAGTCGTTGTCGGCGCCGTCGCAGCGCTCGGGGGCGCCGGGGAAGGTCTCCGCGTCGGTGTCGTCGCAGTCGGTGTTGTCGGTGATGTACCCGGTGGGGGCGTCGCAGGCGGCGAGGCCCAGGTCCGGATCGCCGTAGCCGTCGCCGTCACCGTCGAGGTACCAGGTAGGGGCATCCACCGCGCCCTCGTCCACCAGCTCGTCGCAGTCGTTGTCGATGCCATCGCACAGCTCGTCAGCGTCGGGGTGGACGGCGGCGTCACCGTCGTCACAGTCTTCGGTGGCCAGCCAGCCGTCGCCGTCGGCATCGGTGAGATCGGGGCCCGTGTCCTCGATGGGGATGGAGTCGGTGTCGGGCTTGTCCGGATCGTTGCGGCAGCCGGCGGAGATCAGGAGCAAAGTGGCGATGGCGAGCGTGCGCATGGGGCCTCCCTGGACGCGACGATGGCATCGTACCACCCCCCGCCGGCCTCCGTGCTGCGGCTCATCGCCGCGGCGGGACCGCTTCCCAGCCCGGCTCCCACCAGCGCGTCTGGGTCGCTCCCAGGGGAGGCTGGCCCAGCATCCGGCCCCAGTCCGCGGCGTCTCCCGCGGTCACACCGCCGCGAGCCACGGCCCAGGCGTGGGCAGCCTCGAGATCGTCCAGCCGCACCAGCGCGATCCCCTCGGCCTGCCAGATCGGCTCGCCAGCCGGAGGCTCGGCGCCACAGACCACCAGCAGCACCGGAGCGTCCAGGTCCAGGATCGGGGAGCTCGTCGGGAGATCCTGCAGCACCATGCTCAACACCAGCCCGGTGCTGTCCGTGCAGCCCGCCCCGCGTCCAGCCCGGTCGAGCCAGAGCGGTGCTGGCTCCGCGGCCACCACGGGGGCGAGGGTGTCCAGCGCGCCGAGGGCCCCCTCGGGCAGACCCATGTAGGGCGGGCCACGCCACAGCCCGAGGGCCAAGCCAGCCGCCGCCAGAGCCCCGGGGCCGATGCGAGCCCAGCCCAGCGCCGCGGCCACGGCAACCGGCCCCGCCGCGAGGCGCAGGTGGTGGGGATCCAGGTGCTGGATGGCCAGCCCTGACAGCACGATACCTGCCAAGCACGCGAAGGCGGCCCAGCTCGCACGGCCGGGCAGGGCCAGGAGCAGCCCGAGGGGCAGCAGCCACCACCCCATCCCGTGATCCTCGAGGGCGAACCCCCACAGCGCCTGCCCAGCGAGGGCCAGACCCTCCACCGAGGAGGCGTGGGACGAGCCCAAGGCCACCGCGCTCAAGCCGACGGCCCCGCTCTCTACTCCGGGTTGTCCCGCGAGCAGCCGCAGCAGCGGCAGCCCGGCCAGCACGAGCACCGCGACGATGGCGACAGCGCGTCCCATTGCCCGGGACGCTCCCCAGGCCCGCGGTAGGAACAGCGCCAGACCAGCGGCGCAGCCCAGGGCCAGGGGGTGGTGGTGGGTGGCAAGGCCCAAGCCCACCAGCAGCAGGGGCAAGCCCCAGCCCCGCTTCCGCGCGGCTCCGGCGGCCCCCAGGGTAGCCAGCCCGATCAGCTCGGGGCCCTGGTAGCCCCGAGCCCCGGACACGAAGCTGTCCACCAGGCCTGGATCCCACGCCAACAGCAGGCCCGCTGCGAACCCCGCCCACAGGCACCGCCAGCCCCGATCCCCCGCCAGCATCCACGCAGCGGCGAAGCCGCACAGGGCCAGGCTGGCGCTCACCAGGGCCCGAAGCGCGAAGAGCTGCTCCATGGAGCCGGCCACCGCCACGAGCGGCAGGTGACAGAGCCAGAGCCCATCACCGAAGTGGGGGTGGTGGGGCACGGGCAAGCGCCCGTCGAGCAGCGCCCAGGCGCTGGCGTAGGGGGCCACGGCGTCCCGGTCCGGGATCGCCAGCGGCAGCATCCGCAGCCTTGCCCAGGCCGCGACAGCCCCACAGAGTGCCGCGCCGAGCCAAGCCGCCAGCCGAGGAGGAACCCGGGGGATGAGGGCTGGGGAGACCAGGGCAGCTCCTGGGTGGAGGGCACGACGGCGGCGACCGAGCGGGGATCGTAGCATCCCGACCGCCGCGATACAGGGACCCCGGAGGTTGTCATGAACGCCCTGCTCCCCCTCTTCGTGGGCCTGCTGGCCTGCACCACCACCGAGACCCCCGCACCCGAAGCCGCTGCTGAACAAGCAGCCACCGAGGACACCGGAGGCCCCTCCCCCAGCTCCCCCGGCAAGCTGGCCGAGACCATCCGCCAAGAGCTCGCCGACGATCCCGCCGAGCCCGAAGCCGCCAAGGCACAAGAGGGCGAGCCCGCGGCCGAGGCCGCCGAACCCGCCGAAGCTTCGGCTCCGACCCAGGCCCCCATGGCCGCCCCGGGCAAGAAGGCACCCCCACCCTGCGAGGGAATCTCCGGCGAGCTGGCCCGGGCCGTCGGCGGTGACCTCTCCGGGCTCGAGGTGGACGACGCCGGCCGCGTCCACGTCACCTACGAGTTCACCAACGTACCCGAGCAGTTGCCCGAAGGCTTCGTGCACGAGACCAGCGCCATGGGTCACGGCCAGGGCTGGTGCCCCCCGGCCCTGCTGTGCGACCTGGCCGCCGTGCCCAGCATCTCCCGCGTCCGCACCGTGCGCCGCGCCTCCCCCAAGCTCGACTAGGCCATCCCATGCAGCTCGCCCTCGCCCTCCTCGCCGCCGCGTCCGCCGCTCCCTCTTCCCTGACCGTCGATGCCGGACTCCAGCAGCACATCGCTGCACTGGAGCGCGCCACCGAGCGCATCCAGGTGGTGGTGGTGCCCGACCACGCCGATCACGCCCGCGATGTGGGCGACGGCATCGCTGCCCGCATGCCCTCCGCCTGGATCGAAGCGGTGGCTGGCGGTCTGGTGCAGCTCACCGTGCCCGCCGACCGCGTGGCTGCCCTGGCCGCCGAGCCGGGGGTCCAGCGGGTACGCCGCCCCTGGTACGCCCAGCCCAAGGAGACCACCGAGGGCTACGGCGCCATGTTCGACACCGACTGGCACGACCTGGGCGTCACCGGCGCCGGGGTCAAGGTCGCCGTGCTCGACGTGGGCTTCGAAGGCTACGAGAGCCTGCTGGGCAGCGAGCTGCCCTCGAGCGTCGAGACCTGGTTCTTCGGTGACTACACCGTCACGCCCCACGGCACCGCCGTGGCGGAGATCATCCACGACATCGCCCCCGACGCCTCCCTGGCCTTCTACAGCTTCGAGACCGAGGTGGAGTTCTACGAAGCCTGCCAGCAGGCGCTGGACAACGGCGAGTACCTGATCAACGCCAGCGTCGGATGGGACAACGTCTGGCACCTGGACGACACCAGCCCGCTCACCGAAGCCGTCAACACCATGGCCGACTACGGCGTGATCTGGATGGCCGCCGCGGGCAACGAAGCCCACAAGTACTGGGTGGGCACCGTCACAGACAGCGACGGCGATCAGTGGCTCGAGATGGACGGCACCGAGCTGCTCACCGCGTATGCCTACAACGGCTACGCCATGGCCAGCCTGCGCTGGGACGACCCCATGGGAGGCGCCAGCACCGACATCGATCTCCACATGGCCGACACCACAGACGTGGAGATCTGCGGCAGCAGCGAGAACCCCCAGGACGGCGACGACGACCCCTACGAAGAGACCTGGTGCGAGACCCACGACGAGGAGATGTACGTGGCGCTGTACGACTACGCCGGCGTCGCCTCGGGCACCAAGGTGTGGATCTTCTCCACCTGGGAGATGCCAGAGAGCCAGGTCACCCTCACCGAGACCCTCTCCCTGCCCGCCGACGCCTCCAAGGCCATCGCCGTGGGCGCGGTGCAGTGGTGGGACGAGGTCATCGCCTACTACTCGAGCCGCGGCCCCACCAACGACGGCCGCCTCAAACCCGACATCTCGGCCCCCACGGAGGTCACCACCGCCAGCTACGGCGAGTACGGCTTCAACGGCACCTCCGCGGCCACCCCCCACGCCGCCGGCGTGGTGGCCCTGATGCTCGAGGCCACCGACTTCTCCTACGACCGCGAGGACGTGCGCAGCTGGCTGCAGGCCAACGTCACAGACCTGGGTGACTCGGGCTGGGACAACACCTACGGCACCGGGTACCTCGCGCTGGATGAGCCCCCCGAGTGGGAGTCCGACGCCGACACCGACGCCGACACCGACTCGGACACCGACGCGGATGCGGACGCCGATGCGGACGCGGATGCGGACGCCGACAGCGACGCCGACACCGACACCGGCTGGAGCTGGGACACCGACGACGGCGGTGACAACGACGACGGCGGCGAGAAGAAGAAGGGTTGTGGGTGTGCGAGTCAGCCGGCTCCCAGCTCGGGCGGCTTGCTGCTGCTGGGGCTCACCGCGCTATTGTGGAGAAGAAGGAGCTGAACCATGGCCCACCCCGACATCGATCGCCTGCTCAACCTGCTGCTGCCCCTGGCCCAGCAGATGCTCACCAACACCGGCAGCTTCTATCCGCTGGCCGCCGGCCTCCAGGAAGGTGGCATGCCCACCATGCTCCCGGTGCCGCGCCAGGACGGCGATCCAGAGATCGACCAGGTGTTGGGGCACTTCATAGGAGCCCTGAAGGCCAAGGCCGCCGCCGGCGAGATCACCGCCGGTGCGCTGTGCCTCGATGCCTGGGTGGCCCATCCCGAGACCGGCGAGAAGACCGACGCCATCGAGCTGCGCATCGAGCAGGCCGAAGGTGACGCCGTGCGCATCTTCCAGCCCTACGAGCTGAAGTTCGAGGCCAAGCCCGCATTCGGCGAGCTGTTCGCGGCGACCTGGGCAGGTGGGATCTTCTGAGCCCTTGCCCGTGAGCACGAGCCAAGACCTCATCATCGTCGGCGCAGGCCCGGGCGGCTCCGTCGCCGCCCTGACCGCAGCCCGCGCAGGGCTGCGCACCATCATCTTCGAGCGCGGGGCTCGCCCTGGCGAAAAGAACGCCTCGGGCTGCGGCCTGGGCCCTCGTATGTGGCGCCGCTTCGACTTCATGGACGGGCTCACGCCGGAGTCCTGCCCGTCCATGCGCGAAGGCCGCGCCATCCGCCACCACCTGGTGGACGAGACGGGACAGGTGGCCGCCCGGATGATGACCCGGCCCACCCGCTCGGTGGGCTACGCGCCGGCCACCCGCTTCATCACCATGAACGCCTACCGCAGCGACTTCGATCCCTGGTTGGCCGGGCTGGCGGTGGAAGCCGGGGCCGAGCTGCGCTGCTCGACCTTGATCACGGGCCTTCACCGCGACGGTGATCGGGTCGCCGGCGTGGTGGACGAGCACGGAGCCGTGCATCGCGCGCCCATCGTCATCGGCGCCGATGGCGTGCTGTCCACCGTGGCCCGCGAAGCGGGCATCCGCGAACGCTGGAAGCGGGACGAGGTGGTGCTGGTGCCCCAGCTCGACTTCGCCGTGGAGCCCGAGCGCATCGAAGAGATCCTGGGGGACGAGAGCCTGGCCTGCTGGTGGGGGGTGGACTTCCCCGCCGCCTACCAGGTCTTCTTCCGCGACGGCTTCCACATCGGCCTGGGCAACTGGCTGGATGCCTGGGACGAGGACGCCCTGGCCCCGCTCGAGCGGCTGGTGGGGCTGCCGGACTTCCAGCGCCTGACCCGCGTGCTGCGGGCCGAGCCCCGGGAGCTGCAGGTCCACCTGCTGCCCTGGCTCACCGATCCGGGCAGGACCTTCACCGACGGCGTGATGCTGGTGGGCGACGCCGGAGGTTTTCCCTGCCCCCTCGAGGCCGAGGGGGTCTACCAGGCCATGGAGACGGGACAGATCGCTGCCGAGGTCGCGGCCGAAGCCCTGGCGGCCGGCGACCCGTCCGCAGACTTCCTGGCCCGCTACGAGCAGCGCTGGCGGGCGTCCTCCACGGGCATCGAGTTCGAGCACGGCGCAGAGCTGGCCCGGATCTGGCGGGCCCTGCCCTTCAGCCCCGACACCACCATGCGATGGTTCGTGCCCATGATGACCGAGCTGCTGGGGGGCATCTTCGACTGGTCCGAGCCCCACGCGGTCCGCATGCAGCAGGTGGCCCGGGAGCTGCGCAGCCACGCGCCCCAGGCCCTGCCCTTCTTCGAGCAGGAGGTGATCCCCCTGCTGGGGGCGGTCTACGGCGAGGAGATCCGCGAGCTGACCAGCTGGCGAAGCATGATGCGCATGGCGGGGCTGGCACTGCGGCTGCGGCGGGCGGCCCGGAGGTGATGGTGGAGCTGGACCTGCGCGCGCTGAACCGCTGGAATCCCGCCGAGCAAGACTTCATCGTGATCGATGGCGATCGCTGCGTGGGCTGTTGCGCCTGTGTGCGGGCCTGTGTGGTGGGGATCTGGTCCATGGACGCCGATGCCGAGCGTGCTCGACTGGCCGAGGACTACCAGCAGCGCTGCCTGGAGTGCGGGGCCTGCGATCAGGTCTGCGATGCCAGAGCCATCCGCTTCCGCTACCCGCCGGGGGGGACGGGCGTGATCTACGAGCAGGGCTGAGGCTCACCCCCCCGGAGCGCCCGTTCACCAACCGTAGGGGCGGGGTTTATCCCCGCCCGAGGCGCCGAATCGGACAAGCCCCCTCATCCCCCCGCCTGTAGCTGCGCCACACAGTGCCCCGGATCGTGGGGCCAGACCGCCTGCGCCTCCCACCCCACCCGCTCCGGGGTACCCGCTGCCCCCCACGCCTCGTCCAACACCGCCGCGGCGTCATGGGCCAGCAGGAAGTCCCTGGCCAGCACCATGGCGAAGGGGTCCTCGCCCACCAAGGCCGCACGCTGGTCCTGCCACAGAGCCGCAGCATCCACCGCCGCGGCCCGCTCGTCGGTCCAGGCGCCGGCACGCCCCAGCGCCGCCACCAGCGCGTCGTAGCCCGGGTGCAGGTCGGTGTAGCCGCCCCACTCGTGCTCCACGCCGAAGACCGGGCGCCAGCCCTCGCCATCGGCCTCGAGGAACACCAGGGTGCGCAGCCCGCCGCGCCGGTGCGCCAGCCACCAGCAGGGTGAGCCCGAGCCGAAGACGTGGAAGCCCTCGGGCACGGTCGCGACTTCGGCCGAGCCGACCACCACCCGAGTGATCTCGGCCTTGCCGCGTCCCGCTGTGACCAGCTCGTCCGGGAACGCCCAGCCCTGGGGAGCGTAGCCCTGGTTGGGCCAGGACTCGGGGATTGTGCCCTCGAGGGGCAGGTGGACCTCGATGACCACCGCGGCGCGGGAGAGCTTGGTGTAGGGGGCGATGGAGTCGCCGGCGAGGGCCACCGGCATCAGCGCGCACAGGAACAGAGCTGCACGAGGGAGCATGGAACCTCCAGATGCCAGGCCCTATCACCAGCGGCCAGGGCCGGGTGAGGTTGCTGGACCCGGCGTCGACGAAGCTCGCTATCGTCTACCGGAAGGGACGGCGGATAGCGCGCGTGGCGCGCCGTACGTGGGGGCTGGAAGGTGAGCCTGGGCGTATGGCGCGCGTGGCGCGCCGTACGTGGGGGCTGGAAGGTGAGCCTGGGCGTAGGGCGCGCGTGGCGCGCCGTACGTGGGGGCTGGAAGGTGAGCCTTGGCGTAGGGCGCGCGTAGTGCGCCGAGGGGGTAGGCTGGAGCGCTGGAGGGCCACGATGATCCGTGCCTGCAACATCCTCCTCGCCGCAGTCCTGCTGGGGCCCACTCCCACCGCGGCCAGCCCCCAGGAGACGCCTACCGTGACCACCACGATCACCCTGCGAGCCGAGGGTCGCAAGGCCCTGATCGATCGGGCCGCTGCCGAGCTGAAGGCCTCGAACCCCGATTTCGATCCCGCCGCCTACGACCAGGTCCAGGTGCGGGCCTCGAGCAGCCAGGTGTGGGTGAGCTTCGCGACATCCATCGTGCTGCTGCGCGAGGGCCAGCGCTTCGCGACCTCCCGCAGCGTGGAATTGGTGGGCAAGGTCAGCACCGGCGGCTCGGCGTGTCACCCCCACGACCTGGCCTGGGACGGTGAGAGCCCGCCCTTCGTTCCCGACGCCGCGGCCGAGCGGGACATCGCCTTCGTGCTCGCGGCCATCGAGAAGAGCCCCGACGTGGGCTCGGTGCCCGACGGCAAGCTCCCCACCGGCACCCAGATGATCATCCGCGACACGGGCGACCACTTCGAGGTCAGCGTGGCCGACGAATGGATGGACTCGAGCTACCGGGTGTCCAAGATCGACGGCACCATCTCCAATGCCATGCACGCCCACAGCATCCCCGCCCCCGAGGAAGACGGCGAAGAGTTCGAGGAGATCACCGAGTGAGTAGCCGCGCCGGCTTGTGACCCTCCCAGCGCAGGTGTAGCCTCGGGGCAGCCCCTCTTGGGAGGACCCCACCATGACCACCCGCACCCTCGCCATCCTCACCCTCGGCCTGCTGCTCACCGTCGGCTGCCGCAACACCCCCGACACGCCCAAGGACGACACGGGCCCCACGACCCAGGACGCCGACGGCGACGGCTGGGAGGACGAGGACGACTGCGAACCCGACGATCCCGCCATCAACCCCGACGCCGAAGAGGTCTGCGACGACGTCGACAACGACTGCGACGGCGAGATCGACGAGGACGCTGCGGACGCCGGCACCTGGTACTACGACGCGGACGAGGACGGCTTCGGCGATCCGGAGTCCTCCATCACCGCCTGCGAGCAGCCCGATGGCACCACCGACGTCGATGCCGCCATCGACTGCGACGATACGCGGGACGACGTCAGCCCCGACGCCGATGAGGTCTGCGACGAGATCGACAACGACTGCGACGGCGAGGTCGACGAAGACGCCACCGACGCCACCACCTGGTACACAGACGCCGACGACGACGGCTACGGCGACCCCGACGCCGAGGAGCTGGCCTGCGAGCAGCCGGCCGGCACCACCGACGCGGAGGGCGCCACCGACTGCGACGACGACAACGCCGAGACCCACCCCGCGGCCGACGAGATCTGCGACGGCATCGACAACGACTGCGACGAGCTGGTGGACGACGACGACCTCGTGACCGACGCCACCAGCTGGTTCCTGGACGCCGACGGCGACGGCTGGGCCGATCCCCGCACCACCACCACGGCCTGCGAGCCCCCATCGGGCTTCATCGCCGCCAAGTACGCCTCAGACTGCGACGACGACGACGCCAGCATCAACCCCGACGCCACGGAGATCTGCGACGGCATCGACAACGACTGCGACGGGCTGACCGACGACGACGACGACTCGGTCACCGGCACCAGCAGCTGGTACGCCGACGGCGACGGCGACGGCTACGGTGACGCGTCCACCACCTCCGACGCCTGCGAGGCGCCCAGCGGCTACATCGCCGACGACACCGACTGCGACGACAGCGACGCCGACATCAGCCCCGCTGGGACCGAGACCTGCGACGGCATCGACAACGACTGCGATGGCCTGGTGGACGACGACGACAGCCCCGTCACAGGCACCACCACCTGGTACCTGGACTCCGACGGCGACGGCTGGGGCGATCCCCGCACCACCACTTCGACCTGCGACCAGCCCTCAGGCTGGGTGGGGGGCACCCTGGCCAGCGACTGCGACGACACCGACGCCACCATCAGCCCCGACGCCACGGAGATCTGCGACGGCATCGACAACGACTGCGATGGGCTGGTGGACGACGACGACAGCCCCGTCACCGGCACCTCCACCTGGTACCTGGACAGCGACGGTGACGGCTGGGCCGACCCCCGCACCACCACCACCGCCTGCGACGCCCCCAGTGGCTTCCTCGAGGCCAGCTACGCCACGGACTGCGACGACAGCGACAGCGCCATCAACCCCGACGCCACCGAGACCTGCGACGGCATCGACAACGACTGCGACGGCCTGGTGGACGACGACGACAGCCCGGTCACCGGCACCTCCACCTGGTACCTGGACAGCGACGGCGACGGCTGGGCCGACGCCCGCACCACCACCACCGCCTGCGACGCCCCAAGCGGCTTCCTCGAGGGCGCCTACGCCTCGGACTGCGACGACAGCGACGCCACCATCAACCCCGACGCCACCGAGGTTTGCGACAGCGTGGACAACGACTGCGACGGCGACGTCGACGAGGACGACGCCAGCGACGCCAGCACCTGGTACGCCGACAGCGACGGCGACGGCTACGGTGACGCTGCGAGCACCACCACTGCCTGCGACGAACCCACGGGCTACTCCAGCGACGCCACGGACTGCGACGACAGCGACAGCGCCATCAACCCCGGCGCCACCGAGACCTGGTATGACGGCGTGGACAGCGACTGCGACGGCGCCAGCGACTACGACGCCGACGGCGACGGTGACGACGCCGAGGACCACGGCGGCACCGACTGCGACGACAGCGACGCCACCCGCTACGGCGGGGTGGACTGCCGGCCCACCACCACGGTCACCCACGCCGACGCGGCCACGCTGACCAGCTCGGCGCCCAACTGCGCCATCGATCTGTACATCGACGCTGACGGCGTGGCCTACGTCAGCACGGTCATCTCGGGCACCGACTACGTCTACGTCATCGACGCCAGCGGCGGCACCACCGTCCTGACCGGCTACTCGAACTACAACATGAACGGGGTGTGCACCGACCCCAGCACCAACCTGGTGGTGGTCGGCTACAACTCCTACAA
The DNA here is from genome assembly GCA_964532635.1 of uncultured Enterobacterales bacterium. Classification (GTDB taxonomy): domain Bacteria; phylum Myxococcota_A; class UBA796; order UBA796; family JAFGLY01; genus CALDOK01. The sequence continues at coordinate 4,027 of CAZHIK010000057.1, read as the reverse complement.
CGGCTTCGGCTACCAGTCCGGATCGAGCCTGCCCTACGTGGCCCGGGGTACCGCCTCCTACGGCTCGCTATGGACCAACAGCTTCGCCAACTACGGCCCCAGCTCCCTTGCCATGGACACCGCCGGCTGCATCTGGTTCAGCAAGTGGGCTGGCGCCGGCGACGTCAGCTGCGTGGACACCGCGGGCAGCGCCACCACCATGGCCACCATGAGTGACCGGGTGGAGAGCGTGGCCCTGGATGCCGACGAGGAGCTGTACGTCACCGTGGACGACGAGGTCTGGTACGTGGACACCAGCGCCGGCACCACCACCCTCGAGTACACCGCCGACGCCGACATCCTGGACATGGTCTTCGACTACAACGGCGACCTGTACATCGAGACCACGGCCGACGAGATCGAGCTGCTGCCAGGCGACGGTAGCTCCGCCTCGGTCTTCGACAGCGTCAGCGGCGACGGCAAGCTGGCCATCAGCCCCGAGGGCTGGCTGGTGCGCATGGAGCTGGGCACCTACAGCGCCCACTGCGCTGGCTCGGCGACCTTCACCGAGTGGGAATTGGAGTAGACCTAGTAGCACCCGGGAATTCAGACCTCCCAGTACTCCAGGGCGCAGGCCTCGGAGTCATCGAGGTAGCCGTGCAGGTCCTCCCGACCGCCCGCGTCGTAGCTGTCCCACGCTTCGTCGTGACAGGTGACCGCGATGTCTCCACAGCCGACTTCGCAGTCATGCTGGTACCACCCCGCGCACGCTTCGAAGTCATCGAAGCACCGCTGGTAGCAGGCCTCGGTGTCGCAGACCTCCGTGCAGGCCATCCGTGTAGCGAGGCAGCCGCCTTCGGCGCTGCAGAGCAGCAGCAGCTCATCGACATCATGCGAGCACAGCTCGATCTCGTCGTTGCAATCGTCCCACTCATCGGCGTCGATGGAGCCTCCGGGGGAGGCGTCTCGGTAGCACGCGTACTGGTGCTCGACGCAGGTGGCGGCGTCCGCACTTCGGTCGAGCCAGCACGCCTTCTCGCTGTTGAGTCCCAGGCAGCCCAGGATCAACACGCCGGAGGTGGCGGCCGTGACGAGGAACCACTTCGGGATCACTGGTTCACCCTCAGAAGCCGATCTCACGGCAACCGCTCTGCATCAGAACGCCCACGTCCGCGCTGTCACCTGCCCAGACCACGCAGTCTTCCTCCTCGCCGTTCCAGGCCTCGATCCGCCACACCATCGTGCCCTCATGGGATCCCTGGAACAGCGTGTTGATGGACTCCTCCTGATCGGACCAGCTGTACACGATCGGCAGCTCGAGCTCCCAGAGGTCCCATTCGCCGCCCGGATCGTAGTCGGTGTTGGCGAACTGGTGGAACTCCTCCCAGGGGGAGGAGGTGTCCTGGCTGATGGTCATGATGACCTCGTCACCCCAGCCGTCCAACTCGACGAGGTAGCTCCACGCGCTGGAGTCAAAGCCGTACTCCACCAGATCGATGCGCAGCCCCAGGGCGCTCCAGCCGGTGTCGGTGTCGCCATCCGCGTCGGTGTCCGAGTCGGCGTCGGAGTCCGTGTCGGTGTCCCCTTCTTCCTGGCAGTCGGGAGAGCCGATGCAGTCCGGATCGTCGCAGTCGTAGTCACCGTCCTCGTCGTTGTCGGCTCCGTCGGAGCATTCCCCAGGGTTCGCGCCCTCGATCGAGCCTCCACACATACCCAGACAACCCAGAAAGACGAGCAGGCCAGGGGCCAGAACGAAGACTCGAAGAGCGTGACGCATGGTGTCCTCCCACGGGCGATCGATGTTGTCGCTTCCGGCCCGGATTCTACCACAGAGCGGCCGGCCCCGTACCACCGCTCGACGGGCACCGGAGCCGCCCCCCGGTCATCCAAGTCTGCAGCTCCC
>CAZHIK010000057.1:0-2135 GCA_964532635.1 uncultured Enterobacterales bacterium | reverse complement strand
CCGGCCGACGGCGGCGCGCCTCACCCGGACCCAATCTCCGTTCCCCAACTCTGGAGCGGGACTTCGGTCCGGACGCGGGACCGAAATCGTCGTCCCGCTCCCTGGAGCCCGTCCTGGGTCCGCCATTCCCCGGCACCTGCCACTGCTCCCGGGCGAACCCAATGTGACAGCCGTACCCCGCGCAGCTAATCGATCCCATGCCCCAGCCCCCCCACCTCGATCCCTCCCCCTTCCTGCTCGACGGCGGCCCCGTGGGTGCCCTGCTGATCCACGGCTTCACCGGCGCCCCGCCGGAGATGCGGCTGGTGGGCGAGCAGCTGCACGAGCGCGGCCTCACGGTGCTTGGGCCTCTGCTGCCGGGCCACGGAACCCAGGTCGAAGACATGAACCGGGAACACTGGGAGAGCTGGACCGATCACGTCGAGTCCGCGCTGACCTGGCTGCAGCAGCGCTGCAACACCGTCTTCGTGGGCGGGCTGTCCATGGGCGGCTTGCTGGCGCTGCACCTGGCGGCCCACAGCCCCGAGGTGGCCGGCCTGCTGCTGTACGCCCCCGCGCTGCGTATCAGCAACCGCCTGCTACCCCTGGCGAGCCTGTACAAGCGGGTGCGCGCCGTCCGCCCCAAGGGCCCCAGCAACCTGGTGGACCCCACCGCCCTGGATCGGCTGTGGAGCTACGACCACGAGCCCATCGGTGCCGCCGGGCAGCTGTGGCGGGGGCAGCGCCAGGTGCGGCCGCGCCTGCCCGAGATCGTCTGCCCCACCCTGATCTTCCACTCCACCCAGGACACCACGGTCCCCGCGGCCGCCGCCCAGGAAGTGCTGGCTGGCCTGGGCTCGGACGACAAGCAGCTGGTCACCCTCACCAACTCCGGTCACTGCCTGACCATCGACGGTGAGTGGGAGCAGGTCGCCGAGCAGAGCTGGGACTTCGTGCGGCGAGTAGCCGGGCTGTAGGAGCTACTCCGCGGGGGGTGGCTCCTGGTCGTCGGTGATGGGCTCGATGGCCTCGCACTCGTACTTGGCGAAGACCTGCGGATCCGCACCCCAGACGGCGCAGATCGTGGTGCCGTTGCCCGCCAGGAGGGTGGCCATCCAGGTCATGCTCTCCTCGACCGCATCCTCCAGCGGGAAGGCGGTGGTCACGCCGTTGATCTGCTCGTCCACGCTCTCGGTGACAGGCAACACCAGGGCCCAGACCTGGCCCGGGGGCTTCTCCTGCTCGCTGGCCAACCGCAAGGGATGGGCTTCGGCGTGGGCGGTGCTGTCGATGGTTCCGTCGATCTCGAGGATGGCGCCCGTGGCCATCTCCCGCGTGGCCACAGAGTAGCGCCACTGGTCTTCGCCCCACGAGTACTCGACCCGGGAGATGGCCAACTGGTGATCGGCGTCGGCGTCCGCGTCGGCGTCCGCATCGGCGTCGGTGTCGGTGTCGGCGTCGGTGTCGGTGTCGGTGTCGGCGTCGGTGTCGTCCGGTTGGCTGTCGTCGGTCTGCGGATCTTCCTTGTCGCCGCAGGCGATCAGGAGAGAAGACAGCAGGGCGAGGGGAAGGAGCCGCTCGAGCATGGGAAACCTCATCGGGCGCGCTGACGCGGAGAACCGTTCTCGGTCCACATTCCTCGAGCCGCGCGTGCCCGCAATCTCTATTTCTCGAAAAGAAGAAGGTCCAGCCAGCTCGAGCACGGGGTCGCCTTCCCCGTCGGCCGGGTCCCCGGGATAGGCCGCTTTCCATGGACAGCCCCTCCACGATAGCGAGCCTGCTCGCCGAGGCGATCTCCTCCCGCGCAGCCCTGATGAAGCGGCTCCACGGCAATGACACCGACTGCTACCGGCTGCTGCACGGTGCCGTGGAGGGCCAGCCGGGGCTCACGGCGGACCGCTACGGGCCCCTGCTGTGGATCCAGACCTTCCGCGAGCCGCTGGCTCCTGGTGCCCTGGAGGCCCTCACCAGCACCGCGGCGGAAGCCCTCGGAGAGCCCCTGATCCCGGTCTGGAACCACCGCGGCCAGAGCTATCCCGGGCCCTACCGCGAGCCCCCCGAGTCCCAGGGCCCCCACCTCGCCCGCGAGGGCGGGTTGGCCTACGAGATCCAGCCGCGACCCTGGGGCAAGGATCCCTGGCTCTTCCTGGACTTCC
>CAZHIK010000056.1:0-18270 GCA_964532635.1 uncultured Enterobacterales bacterium | reverse complement strand
CCCTGGTGGTCTACGGGGAGATCGTCGCGGCGTCGGCGCGGCCCGAGGTGCTCGAGCCATCGCCGCGGGATCGATACCCCGCCCTGGACCTGGCCGTGTTCTTGGAAGACGGCCTGTACGCCAGCGTCGACCGAGCCCGGCCCGCCGTGCCAGAGCAGCACGGACCCCACAGCACCCGCTGGGTGTACCTGCTCACCCTCGCCGAGCCCGAGCTGTTCACGCCGGAGCTGATCCGGGCCCACGTGGCCCACCTCGAGGATCTCGAGGATCGCGGCCTGCTCGAGCTGTGCGGTCCCTTCGGTGAGCGCAAGGGCGGCATGGTGATCCTGCGGGGGGTGGACCGGGAGCAGGCCACCGCCATCATGAACGCCGATCCCTTCGTCAGCTCCGGCTGCGAGCGCGCCGAGCTGCGGGAGTGGATGATCTCGAGCCGGGACAACCGCCACATGGGCATGGGTTAGCCCCGAGACCTGCTATGCTCGCCCTGTGAAGAGGAGGGTAGCGACGCATGGTAGCTCTCTGGCTCCTGGCCCTGCTTCCAAGCCTGGCGGCCCGGCCCCTGGAGCAGCCCGAGGCTCCTGCCGACCTGCTGTCGGTGGGTGAGGGGTGGAGCGTGGAGCTCGAACAGCTGGGGCTCGGATGGGACGCCTCGGAGGACGGGAGCCGCGGAAACGGCTTGCAGGCGCGGGCCAGGGCCGACTGGGAGCGCGCTGTGGACTGGACCGACACGGGCTGGTGGCTCCAGGCCGAGGTCGACGCCGAGGGCCAGCGCACGGTGGACCGCCCTCCGGAGGGCGACTCGACCACGGAGTCGAGGCTGGATCACGAGATCGCCCTCGAAGGCGAGCGGCGCCGCTACCTGACCGACGGCGCCTTCTTCCTGGCCACCGCCGGCCGCATCAGCAGCGACTGGAACCGCGACGACGGCGAGACCACCTCCCTCGACACCGGCTTCCACCCCAGGGCAGGGGTGGGCTGGGGTCGGCTCCTGCACCGCAGCGAGCAGCTACGCCTCGAGTGGTTGGAGCGCCTGCTCGACGAGGCGGGCTGTCTGGTGGGGCCCATCCCCGCGGACACGGCAGCCGAGATCCGCTGGGCCTGGTTCCAGCACCGCACGCTCACCGGGAGCAGCCGACGGCTCCTGGCCACCCTGGACATCCTGCGCCGCGACGGCCTGCTGCGCCGCGAGCCCAGCCCGCTGACCACCTACAGGCTGGTCAACCTGCTGAACACGACCACGCTGTCCGACCGCTGGGAAGGAAGCCAGCTCAGCCTGCTGGGCGGCTACGACCTGACCATGAGGCGAGACGAAGACGACCCGCAAGGCCTGCGAGCCCAGGCCACCTGGACCTGGCAGCGCCCCATCGACGAGCGGCGTCACCTGGGCATCAGCGCCCATCTCGCCGCGGGCTTCGACACCCTGACCGTCCCGGTCACCAGCCTGGGGGCGAGGACGCTGGCCAGCTGGACCCGCTACTTCATGGACCCGGACCTGCACAACAAGGGCCACGCTCGCCTCTCGGCCTCCCTGACCTGGGGCAGCACCCTGGGCAGCCAGGACAGCGAGCTGCTGCTCCAGGACCGCTGGATCAGCACGCGCACCCTCCCGCTCTCCGGCGACGGCAAGCTCCTCGAGGCCCAGCTGAGCGCCTACCTCTACAAGCCCATCTCCCGGGCGGCCGGGTTCAGCCTGGGAAGCAGCGTGTGGAGATCCGAGCTGGGCAGCGACGACGCCACCACCCACTTCTTCGTCTCCGCCGGCGTCTCCATCGGCCAGACCACAGGCTGGTTCGGGATGCCGTGATGTTGCGCCGTCACCGCTGCATACTCGTCCTCGTGCTGCTGGTCGCCGTCTCCCTGACGGTGGGCTCTGGCAAGGCGAGGCTCGAGAAGCGCGTACTGGAAGACGCGCCCAGCCCCGCGTTCGACGGTCGTGGCTCGGAGCACGCCAGCGCCTACTGGCTGTTCAGCCTGGTGGACGCGGGGCACGCAGAGCCCGCCGTGGCGATCATGGAGGCGTTGGACGACAGCGAGCGGGCCATGGCGCTGGCGGGATTGCTGCCCATCAGCTGCGCCCTGGCGGACCAGGGCGAACAAGGGCGACTGCTCCCCGTGTTGGATGGGCTCCAGCTCCACCAGCTACCGGCCGGCGCCGACCTGGGCGTGGGCATGGCGACCATCGCGGCATTCCACCTGGACGCCCTCCTCGGGCACAGTGACGATCCCGGTGTCGCCGAGGCCGCCGAGCTGCTCCGGGCCTCCCTGGCCGACGCCGAGCCCGCGTTCGACGCCGAGGACGGCCGCTGCCACAGCGCCTACCACCTCTACCTGACCGTCAAGGCGGAGCTGGGGGCCTTCGACGCCTGCGGCGAAGGCGACTGGTGGGAGACCCGCTTCATGCACGCGTCGGACCCCAACCGGCTGAAGGGTGCCATCGCCTCCGGGCTCACCCGGATGCCGGAGGGGACCGACCCCACCTGGCTTCGGGCCCGAGCCGACGCGCTGGTGGCGCTGGGCACCGAGGACCTCGACCCCGCCGGGGCGATGGGCTTCGGGCGCGCCATGGCGACACTGGCGGTGCGCCTGGATGACAGCGCCTGGCAGCGGGAACTGGTGGACTGGATGGTCACGGTCTTCCACGACGAGCTGCTGCCCAACGAGTGGGTCGGCTGGGACGCCCTGCGCACCATCGCCTGGCTGAGGGAGCACGGGTACGACGACGAGGCTCGCCGCGCGGCTGCCGCTGCGGCCGAGGCCCTGACCGAGGGCCCTCCCCCTCTCGACGCGCGCGGAAACATGCCCTACGCGGTCCACGTTCAGGAGGCCAACACGGCCAAGCTGGCGGTGGAGCTGCACGAGTTGGGCATGGAGGAGCGCAGCACCGCGCTGCTCGACGCACTCCAGGTGAGCATGGAGAGGACACACGCGGAGCTGGCGGCCGAAGAACCGGTCTGGCACCTCACCTGCCACTGGGACGATCTGGTGGAGGGCCACCGAGAGCTCGCCCGCGCGTACGAACGCCGAGGGGAACGCGAGCGGGCCCGGACTGCCATGGCGCGGGCCGCCGACTACCACCTGGAATGCACAGAATCCAGGGTGACCAACAAGCCCGCGCTGATCGTGGACGACACCACCTTCGTGCTCCGCCTCGAGACCATGGAGCAGCGACGGGCTGCCGACCCCGCGTGGGAACCCCGCCTGGGCTCGCTCTCCGAGATGGTGTCGCCCGCCGCGGTCGCCTACAGCCGGGGGCACGGCAGGCGATCCTGGACTGTCCAGACGGCCGACTGGGAGCGCTGGGTGGAGCTGGTGGGTTTGATCCCATCCGTCTCGGATCGCGTCGTGCTGCTGGGGCGGGCGGCCGCCTGGCTCGCCGAGGGCGAGGAAGAGGGGGCGCCCCCAGCGATGGACGCCGCCCTCGAGGCCTACCTCGAGCTGCTGGCGAGCCCTACGGATGGCGTCGAGCTGTGGGCAGAATTCGATCCCTACGGGTACCACTGGAAGTGGGGTGAGTGTGGCAAGGCCCTGGGGTACGGAGCCACGCTGGACGAAGCCACGGCGCGAGCCTGGCTCGACAGACTGGTCCGAGGCATCGAGGCCGCGCCCGACCCGCGCTTGGCGACCTACGCGGCGATGCAGCTGGCCTTGGGGGTCGGAGATTCCTGGGAAGCGGGCAGGCTGGCCCTGGCCGACACCGGTGGGAAGCGCCTGGAGGAGATCGCGAGCCAGGATGACCGCGAGACCCTGGAAGCCGGCCTCGTGATGAGCCGCTCGAACCCGGACGACTGCGGCGACAGGGCCTGGCAGGCTCGAGTGGCCGCCAGACGCGGCGAGCTGTCCACCTGGACCGGGCTGCAACGGCAGATCAACGCCATCGAGCACGCCGAACTGCCGACACCCGACCAGCTCGAGCGCCTGCAGGCCCTGGCACTACCCATCGCAGCGGAGGACCGTATTCCCGCCGTCCACGCCTACCTCGCCAGCCAGTACCTCCGCCGCGGAGAGCACGAGCGCGCGTGGGAGAGCGCGCAAAAGGGCGAGCCACACCACAGGATGGTGATCGCCACCGACATCATCCGAGCCCGCGCAGGCCTCGACAGCCTGGCCGATGAACTGCCCGTGGCGATCAGCGCCTGCAGCCGGCTGCCGGACGCGGAGTGAGAGCACTCGAACGGGAGACCGCTCCCGCTCCAGACCTCGAAGCTGAAATCGTGCCCGCTGGGCACCGGGAGCACGGCACCGCGGGGTGGACGTCGCATTCGACCCCAGGGTGAGCGTCACCCCCCGCCTTTCTGCAACGAGACGGGGCCAAGATGTTGCATTCGACCCCAGGGTGAGCGTCACCCCCCGCCCGAGTGCGACGCGCTAGACCTGCACCAGCTGGCAGCGGCAGCCCAGGTGGTAGGGGGGCAGGCCTCGGTGGGCCTGGGCCAGGGGGGAGCGGACTTGGTCGAGGAAGGGCCGACAGTCGCGACAGGGGCGCTCCTCACCGGACCGGACCACGACCCGAGTGCCCCGGCGGGCGGCCTGGCGGATCTGCTGCAGGGCGTGCTGGCGGGTAGCCGCCGCCAGCACGATGAAGGCCGCGGACTCGTCGTGGGGGTTGTCGGCGCGCTTGGTGCTGGCCTCGAGCTCGGGCCAGTGCCAGTCGGCTTCGCGCATGAGCACGGCCACGCGGTCCGCCTTGGCCATCCAGTCCTGGGACGGATCGGCCAAGATGTGGTCGAGGACTGGGCGCTCGTCCATACCCAGGGGCTCGAGGGGGTCGGGCTGGGCCGCGAGCACCGCTTCGAGGGGCTCGGGTTCAGCGCCCAGGCCGAACATCTGCAGCCAGAAGGCCTCGTCCTGGGCCACATCCGGGTGGTCCCCGGCCGGGGCCTGCCGCTGCGGAACCGCGACGGGCTCGAGCCCGGGGATCTCACGAGCGATGGCCTGGGGATCGGCGTCGAGCTGGAGACCAAAGCCGCTGGCGTGGAGGTTGACCACCCGGCCTTGGCAGCTGAAGGCCAGCAGAGGGCGGTAGCGGATTCGCACCCGCAGCTTGGTGTCCAGAGGCGGGTGGGGTGGCCTGGCGTGGACGAACAGCAGCGCCTGGGCCAGCCAGTCCTGCCAGTCGCGACGCCAGCTGTGGTCGTCGTACTCGACCTCGAGCACGGGGGGCGTGCGCGCCAGGTCCAGCCGGATGCCAGGCTGAATGCGGGCGTCGGCTGGCTCGGTGGACCCCTCGCCCCCTCCAGCGGCTCGCAGCACCGATCGGATGGCCGCTCGGCCGGCGCCGGTGCGCTTGTGGGCCATGGAGGAGATGTGGACGCCGCTGTCGAGGGAGCGGGGGCCCCCGCGGCGGGGCCGAGAGGTGGCCGAGAAGGAGCCCACCTGGCTGTCGAGGGCGCGGCCCGGATGCTGGGGTCGGGAGATGGCGATCTGGGTGCGCGCGTACCAGTCCTCGAGGGCCGCCTGGTCCCTGCGACGCATACGGATGATGCGGAAAAGGGTGGCGTACTGGCCATCATGGCGCTTGTTGCAGCGTCGGATCTGGACCAGGCCCTCCACGGTGGTGTCCAACTCCGGCAGCTCGAAGCGCATCTCGAGCACGTCGTCCTCGCTCAGGGGCTGATCCCCCAGGACGGTGGCGAGGGAGGCCCCGAACCGCAGCAGACGGGTGGCGTGCAGGACGCCATCCTGGCGGAGTGTGATGATCGGATGTCGCGAACTCATCCCGGACCCCGAGAAGGGACGCTCTCGCTATCCCAACGGTTGTCCCCCAACAACCCGCGACCTCGATGAGGGTTCAGTCCTGTGAGCACAGCCCGCCTACAGCCTCGACGACCTGCTCGGCGGCGATACCAGCGCTCTGCATGAAGGCAGCGTCCAGGGGGCTCATGCCCCCGCAGGGGGAGGCCACCAGCCAGGTGGGCTGGAGCTGGGCCTCCAGAGTCCGCGCGAAGGCGACCGCGCGCTTCGAGGACAAGGCGCAGGGGCCCTCGATGTGCCAGTGGCGACCCGCGTGCTCGAAGCGCAGCTCGAAGGCCTTGTGGGCCGGGCAACGCTGCAGGAGCCCGTGGGCGTAGAGGGTGGGCAGGGGTAGCTCGTGGGCGGCCAGCTCGGTGACCTGCAGCCACAGCTGGGCGCCGTCGGCCTCGAGGCGGAACAGCCAGGCCTGCATACCGCGCACCTCGACCGGGAGGCTGGCTTCGTCCTGCGCGGTACGCGCAGCGCTGAGGGCCTCGAGCAGCGCCGGATCGGCAGTGGCGTCCACCTCCCGTGCCCCGTCTTCACCCGGACAGGCCGCGGGCTGCTGGAACATGGCGGTGGACGGGCCGACGGGCTTGCCGGTGGCGGCAGAGGTGCTCACGACCTGCAGGCCGGTGGCGGCCTCGACCTGTTCGGGCGTGGGGGGCGCAGTGGGCTGCTGGGCCACCGCCGCGTTGGTGTGAAACAACGCGAGGAAGGCGATCGGGTGCATGGTGCCTACTCCCCCGGCGTCGCGGTGCTGATGGCGGTGCACTGCCCCTGCTGGCAGACCAGCTCGCTGGGGGGGCAGCAGACCATAGGGCAGATCATGGCCTCGGAACACCCCGCGCGGTCGTACCAGTCCTGGACGTGGTCCTCGTGGACGAGGTCATCCGCAGAGAAGCCCCCGCAGCCGCTGCAGGAGCAGCCACAGCGCACGATGGCGCAGTCGGTGGTGCTCTCGCAGGCCCGCCAGCCGAGGGCCGTGGCCTCGGCCCGGGCGCCCTCGATGTCGGGCTCGCCGGCGGCCGATGCCTCCGCGGTCGACTCCCCAACGAGCTCGAACGAGATGCCCGACGAAGACTCGACGATGGGTGGGTCGTAGGTGGGCTCGGCGACGGGTGCCATAGGCGCCGTCGGCTTGCTGCAGGAGACGACCAGGACCAGGGAAAACAGGGATACGAGGGTGCGCATGAAGGCTGCCTAACGCGGTGCGCCGACGCCCACGCACCGGCATCTCGACGCCCCCCATGCTCGAGCATTAGGGGTTGTCATGACTACCAAGAACATCCCCGAGTCCGCGCGCGTCGTCGTCATTGGCGGCGGCATCATCGGCTGCTCTGTGGCCTACCACCTCGCCCACATGGGCTGGAAGGACGTGGTCCTGCTCGAGCGTGACAAGCTCACGTCGGGCTCCACCTGGCACGCCGCCGGCCTTGTGGTCACCTACGGCTCGCTCTGCGACGTCAGCATCGAGTGGCGCAAGCACACCCAGTGGATGTGCGAGAACCTCGAGGCCGAGACGGGCCAGGCCACCGGCCACATGCCCATCGGCTTCATCGAGCTGGCCGCCGACGCCGACCGGCTCGAAGAGTACCGCAGGGTGGCGGCCTTCAACCGCTTCCTGGGCGTCGATGTCCAGGAGATCGGGCCAGAGCGGGTCCAGGAGCTGTACCCCCACGCCCGGGTCGACGACATCCTCGCCGGATTCTTCGTGGCCCGCGACGGCCGGGTCAACCCGGTGGACTTCACGATGGCCATCGCCAAGGGAGCCAAGCTGGCCGGCGCCACCGTCCTCGAGGACACCCGGGTGGACGACGTGCTCATCGAGGACGGCAAGGTCGTCGGCGTGCGCACGCCCTTCGGCGACATCGCCTGCGAAGCCGTGGTCAATGCCGCCGGAGTGTGGGCCCGCCAGCTGGGCGCCAAGTCCGGGATCAACATCCCCGCCCAGGCCGCCGAGCACTACTACCTGATCACCGACGAGATGGAGGGTGTCTCCACGTCGCAGCCGGTCATCGAGGATCCCAGCTGCCACGGCTACTACCGCGAGGAAGGCGGCGGCATGATGATCGGCCTGTTCGAGCCGGTCTGCGCCCCCTGGTGCCTCGACGGTGTGCCCGAGGACTTCGTCTTCGGCGAGATCCAGCCCGACTGGGAACGCATGACCCCCTACGTCGAGAAGGCCATGTCCCGCGTGCCGGCCACCCTCGAGGCCGGCGTTCGCCTGTTCTTCTGTGGGCCCGAGGCCTTCACCCCGGATCTGTCCCCCATCCTGGGCGAGGCCCCCGAGGTCCGGGGCTACTTCGTGGCCGCGGGGCTCAACTCCGTGGGCATCACCACCGGCCCCGGCGTGGGCCGCACCATCGCCCACTGGATCATCAACGGCTACCCGGACGTGGACGTCTCATGGTGCAACATCGACCGCTTCCAGCCCTACCAGGGCAGCCGGGTGTACCGGGCCGAGCGCACCGTCGAGTCCCTGGGCCTGGTCTACACCGCCCACTACCCCACCCGCCCCATGCGCACGGCCCGCGACGCCAAGCGCTCGCCCTTCCACGACCGGCTGGCGGCCCGCGGCGCCTACTTCCGCGATGTGTCCGGCTTCGAGGGTGCGGACTGGTACGCCCCGCCGGGCGTCGAGCCCGAGACCGGGGAGCTGAACTGGGGCCGGATGCACTGGTTCCCGTACTGGGAGGCCGAGCACAAGGCCGTGCGCGAGGGCGTAGGCCTGATGGACATGTCCTTCATGTGCAAGTTCCTGGTGCAGGGCCGCGACGCTGGCCAGGTGATGAGTCGGCTGTCCGCCAACGACGTGACCGCCGAGACGGGCATGATCACCTACACCCAGTGGCTCAACGAGCGGGGCACCATCGAGGCCGACCTCACCGTCACCAAGCTGGCGGAGGACAAATACTGGGTGGTGGCCACCGACACCGGCTACGGCCACGTGGAAGCCTGGATGGATCGCCACATCCGCCCCGACGAGCACGCCTTCGTCACCGACGTCACCGGTGGCTACGGCCAGCTGAACATCCAGGGCCCCCGCTCCCGCGAGCTGATGCAGCGGCTCACCAGCGCCGACATGAGCAACGAGGCCTTCCCCTTCCGCACGGCCCGCTACATCGACATCGGCATGGCCCGGGTGCTGTGCATCCGCATCACCTACCTGGGGGAGCTGGGCTACGAGCTGTACGTCCCCTGCGAGTTCGCCACCCAGGTCTACGACCACATCGTTGCGGAGGGTGAGCATGTCGGGCTGGTACACAGCGGCCTGAAGGCCCTGGCGTCGCTTCGCATGGAGAAGGCCTACCGCGACTACGGCCACGACATCGACGCCACCGACACCGTGCTCGAGGCAGGCCTGGGCTTCGCCGTGGCCCTGGACAAGCCCGGCGGCTTCATCGGCCGCGACGCAGTGGCCGCCCAGAAGGAGAAGCGGGCCCTGAACCGCCGGCTGCTGCAGATCCTGGTCACCGACCCCGAGCCGTTCATGTGGCACGGCGAGATCGTCTACAGAGACGGCGAGCCGGTGGGCTACATCCGCGCCGCCAGCTACGGCCACACCCTGGGTGGAGCCGTGGGCCTGTGCATGGTCGAGCGCGACGAGCCCGTGCGGCCCCCGTGGATCCGCAGCGGCACCTGGGAGGTCGACATCGCCGGCAAGCGCTATCCGGCCCGCGCCTCCCTGCGGCCGATGTACGACCCGACCATGGAACGCATCAAGGCGTGACGGTGTCCCAAGGCCGCACGCAGCGGGCGCCCATGCCCGAGTAGAAGAAGTCCGGCTCGTGGTAGGTGCGGTTGCGCACTCGATAGCCCACCCCCGAGCCGATGGCGCCGCCGCGCATGGTGCGCAGGGTGTAGGCGGGCTCCACCCAGGCCTCGGAAGTCCGTGGCGCCGCGATGTAGCTGTTGTGGTACCAGTCCTCGGTCCACTCGAAGATGTTGCCCGACATGTCGCACACGCCCTGCTCGGTGTTGCCCTCGGGGAAGCTGCAGGCCGGACAGCTGGTGCCCAGGCCACAGCAGTCCTCCTCGTGCATCTGCAGCAGCTCGCAGCTGGGCTCGGCGTCGCCCCAGGGGTAGACCACGTCCTGGCCCCGGCTGCGGGCGGCGTACTCCCACTGGGCCTCCGAGGGCAGGCCGCCCCCGGCCCACTCGCAGAAGCCGTGGGCCATCTCCCAGTCCAAGCAGTTCATGGGGTGCTGGTCCTGGCCGTCCTCGTCCCAGCTGCAGCGGGCGGGGAACTCGGTGGCGTCGGCCCAGGGTTCGCAGGCGCCGGCATCGACGCAGGCCCGGTACTGCTCGACGGTGACCTCGGTCTGGAGGATGTCGAAGCTGTGCACCACCACCACATGAAGCGGATGCTCATCCTCGTCGCCGGTGCCCACCGCGTTGCCCATGAGGAACGCGCCGCCGCAGATGGTGACCCAGCACAGGCCGTCCTCACAGACGGTGGCCTCCTCGCAGGGTGGGGCCGGAGGTTGGGTGTCGGGCGGCTCGCCCGTGTCGTGTCGCCCGGTGTCGCCAGGCCCGGTGTCATCCGGCGGAGCCTGGGGCTCCCCGCTGTCTTCGGGCGGGGTGCACGCCGCGGCCTGGACCACAGCGAGCGCGATGAGCGCTGAGATGCGGAGCTTCACGGCACCAGCCCGTGGACCAGGAAGCCCGAGAAGCTCGCGAAGCCGTCGGGTGTGGCGAGCCCGGCCTGGATGGCATCCATGGCGGCACAGGCTTCGCTGTCCCACAGCCGCGCACGCTGCAGGGTCGGAGGAACCACGCCGAAGCCGAAGCGCATGAACGCGGCCGTGCCGAGATCGGCGGGGGTGACCGTCAGCACGGTGGTGTGGACCCCCTCGAGGCCCGCGGCCCGCAGCAGGCCGGGGAGCCTGCGCCCGATGTGGCGGTGCCCGCCCGTGATGGCGGCGGCGCGCTCGAGCCGCTCCCGAAGCAGCGCCCAGGCGTCGGCCGCGGGATGGACGATGACGCTCTGGTCGTCGACATCCAGGGCGCAGACGATGCCTCCAGGGCGCGTGACACGGAGCATCTCGGCCAGCACCACGGCGGGATCGGCCGCCCGCTGCAGCAACTTGCGGGCGTAGCAGAAGTCCACGCTGTCGTCGGGCAGCGGCACCAGCTCGGGCGGGGCGTCCAGGAAGCGACAGCGATCGCTGTAGCCCTGCCGGACGGCCAGCCCATCGGCCAGGGCACGCCGCTCGCTGTCGGCATCCAGGCCCACCAACTGGCAGCCTGGCAGGCGGCGGGCCAGGGTGCAGGCGAACACGCCGTCGCCAGCCGCCATGTCCAGCACCGCCTGACCGTCGGCCAGCCCCGCCGCCAGCAGGGCGGGCAGCTCGACGGTGCCGATGGCGGTGGAGAGCAGGCTCAGTCCCCGGACCCGATCGCCGTCTTCTGAGAGCTGCTCGACCGCGAAGCAGGCGGTGGGTGCCAGCTCCGAGGCGTCGGGCGCCACCGCGTGCACGGCCGGGCGACGGGAGCGGGCCGGGTTGGAGCTGGAGCGGCCCATGGACAGCAGCTCGCGATTGGCGGCCACCAGCCGCTGGCCGAGGACCTGCAGCAGGCGCTGGGCGAGGCGGAAGCCCAGCTCGGGGTCCACGCGCCCCACCCGGTCCACGAAGTTGGGCGGCAGCAGCAACACCTCGCTGCGCTCGAGGGCCACCACGTCCGCGCTGCGTTCCCCAGGGCCCAAGGCCTGCAGCTCGCCGAAGGGCTCGGAAGGCCCGAGCACGGCCAGCACGTGGTTGCCCGCCTCGGCCAGCACCACACCCAGGCTGCCGCTGAGCACCACCCCCATGCCCGGTTGGCGCTCGCCGCGCCGGTAGACGAACTGGCCCGGCATGAAGTACTGGCGCGCCACGTGGGGGGCGATCAGCTCGAGCTCGTGGGCCTCGAAGCCCTCGAGCAAGCCCAGGCCGGGCAGGCCGGCCGACAGGGTGGAGCGCGCCAGGCGGGCCCACAGGGCGCGGGTGGAGACGCGGTCGAAGCCGGGGTCGCGGAACTCGGGGAAGACGCGGCGCAGGGTGAGGGCGGTCTGCCCGTCGTCGTCGAGATCGGGTGGAACCAGGGACGCCGCAGGGCTCTCCACCTCTACCAGGTGCTCGAGGTCCCGCGGGCAGAGGGCCAGGGGCTGGTGCACACCTGCGTGGGGCAGCCGGAAGGCCGGCAGGTAGGGCCGATAGCCCAGCTGGTAGTGCATGTGGACCAGATCCAGGCTGCAGGTGGTCAGGTCCACCAGCACACCCTGCCGGAGCATGCGCTGGATGACGGTGGCCGCCAGCCGGGAGGCTACGGTGTGGCCGCGCTTGTGGGGTGCGATCTCGAGGCGGGAAGTGAAGCTGATCTGCTGGGGGGCGAAAGCCTCGAGCAGCTCCCCCACCCCCAGGCGCTCCGCCAGCTCCGGGGGCAGCCCGCCCTCGTGCAGCGCGTTGAACCGGATGCTGCCGGCGATGGTGCCCGCATCGTCCAGGGCCATGTAGTGGTGGGCCCAGCTGTCGAGGGAGTCCTGACCCGGGGCCTCCCAGGGGTGGCCGTCTTCGAACTCTCCCGCCCGAACCTCGGCCAGGAAGCGGTAGATGGCCTGCTTGTCCGACTCTTCTCGAGCCTCCACCACGCGGATCGGCATGCGCGCTCCAGGGTGAGTCCCGCGCGACCGCGCGCGGATGACGTCGTCGACAAGCTAACCATCGGACACGGGGCGTCGCACTCGAAGGCTACTTGGACCCCGTGGTACCCTGGCCGCGCATCCCGAGGTTCGCCCCATGCGCACGCCGATCCCACTCGCCCTGCTGCTGGTTGCCTGCGAAGCACCACCGGAAACCACCGAGCCCTCCCCCGCGACCGACGACGGCCCCCGCGACACCCTTGTGGTGGCCTGGGCCGACGACGTGGAGAGCCTGATCTCCGTGCTGCCCCAGACCACCGCCGATGGCGAGGTGACCTGGCTGATCAACCCGATGGCGGCCGACGTCGGCTTCGACTGCGGCCTGCAGTACCACCCCTTCGCGGCCGAGAGCTGGTCCTTCGACGAGGCGGGCACCACCCTGAGCGTCACCCTGCGCCCAGGCCTGCAGTGGAGCGACGGCACGCCCCTGACCGCCCAGGACGTGGCCTTCACCTACGAGCTGGCCGCCGATCCCGCCGTGGGCTCGCCGCGGGCCGACTTCGTGCAGCACATGGTCCCCGAGGCCCGCCCGCGGGTGATCGACGATCTCCACCTCGAGTTCGTCTTCGAGCATCGCTACGACGAGGCCACGATGTTGGCCCACGCCTTCGGGCTCGAGCTGCTCCCCACCCACGTGCTGAGCGGCGCCGACCGCGCCAGCCTCAAGGGCCACCACTTCAACCGCGAGCCGGTGGTCTACGGTCCCTGGCGCGTGGCCGCGCGGGAGCCCGGCCAGACCGTGACCCTGGAGCCCAACCCCGCATATTCCGGCCCCGAGGACTGGCAGCCCAAGCTGAAGCGCGTGATCCTCAAGGTGCTGCCCGACGCCGCGATGCGCACCCTGGAGATGCGCACCGGCGCGGTGGACATGATCACCGGCCTCGAGCCCGAGGACGCCATGGCCTTGAAGCAGGAACTCCCCGATCTCGGCCTTCACCGCCGTGGCTGGCGTGCCATCGAGTACATCGGCTGGAACGCCATCGACGGTGAGCGCTACCGGGACCTGCTCGAGGCCGCGGGGGACGGCGCTCGCCCAGACCCAGGCCGGGCGGGCCCCCACCCCCTGCTGGGCGATCCGGCCGTGCGCACGGCCCTGACCCAGGCCATCGACATCGACAAGGCCATGAACGAGCTGCTGGGCTCGCCCCGGGGGCTGTACGGCAAGCGCGCGGTGGGCACCATCACCCCCGCCCTGTGCCAGCACCACGCCGACGACGTGGAGCTGCTGCCCTACGATCCCCTGGCCGCCCGCGAGGCCCTGGCCGCCGCCGGCTGGAAGGACAGCGACGGCGACGGCGTGCTGGACAAGGACGGGCGCGCCTTCGAGCTGGAGATCCTGGTCAGCGCCGGCAATCCCCGCCGCGAGCGCATCGCCCTGCTGGCCCAGGACGCCCTGCGGGATGTGGGTGTGAAGCTCAACGTGACCACCTTGGACTTCAACGCCTACGTGGAGCGGGCGGTGGCCAAGGACTTCGATGCCCTGGTGGGCGGCTGGAGCGCCAGCCTGTTCGTGGACCCCAGCACCCAGTGGCGCTCCGGCGCCGACCAGGTCTACAACTTCGTCAGCTACGACAACCCCGAGGTCGATGCCCTCATCGACCGCGGCCTGAGCGAGCCCGACACCGCCGCGGCGGCCGCAACCTGGCGACGGCTGCAGGCCGCCATCTACCGCGACCAGCCCTACACCTTCCTGTGGTGGGTGGACGAGATCGTGGCGGTGGACGGCCGCTTCCAGGACGTGTCGGTGCACCCCTCCTCGCCCTTCTACCACCTGCACGAGTGGTGGGTTCCCGCCGACAAGGTGCGGTACGAGCACTAGCGCATGACCCGCTACGCCCTGCGCAGGCTGCTGACCACCATCCCGCTGGTGTGGGCGGTGGTCACGCTGTGCTTCCTGCTGCTCGAGGCCGCCCCCGGGGATGTCTCGGGGGTGCTCGTGCCCCAGGGCGCTACCCCCGAGGTCCGCGAAGCGATCCTGGCCAAGTGGCAGCTCGAGGCGCCCATGGGCCTGCGCTACCTGGCCGCCCTGGCCAACCTGTGCCGTGGGGACCTGGGCCTGAGCGTGGTGTCGGAGCGTCCCGTGCTGGAGCTGATCCTCGAGGCCCTGCCCGCCACCATCGCGCTCACCACCAGCTCGCTGGCGGTGATGGTGGTGCTGGGCCTGGGCATCGGCGGCCTGCAGGCCCTGCGCAGAGGCTCCTGGCTCGATCGGGCCGCCACCCTCGGCAGCGTGGTGCTGCACGCGGTGCCCGGCTTCTGGCTGGCGATGGTGCTGGTGCTCTGCTTCGCGCTCTGGTTGCCCGTCCTGCCTTCATCCCACGCCGCGGACCCCATGGCCGCCTACATGCCCGGCTGGCAGCGGGTGCTGGACCGCCTGGCCCACCTGGTGCTGCCCGCGGTGGCCCTGGGGGCCGCCAACGCGGCCCTGATCGCCCGCCACCAGCGCTCGGCCCTGCTCGAGGTCCTGGACCGCGACTTCGTGCGCACGGCGCGGGCTTTGGGCCTGGACCGCTGGCGGGTGCTGTTCCGCCATGCGCTCCGCCCCGCGTTGCTGCCCACCGTGACCCTGCTGGGGGTCGCCCTCCCGTTCCTGTTCTCCGGCTCCGTGGTGGTGGAGCGGGTGTTCGCCTGGCCCGGCATGGGCAGCCTGATCTTCGAGGGCATCGAGCACCAGGACACCCCCCTGGTGCTGGGCTGCTTCCTGGTCTACGGGCTGCTGGTGGTGCTCGGCTCCCTGCTGGCCGATCTGGCCGCCGCCGCCCTCGATCCCCGCATCCGCCTGAGCTGATCCATGTCCCTCCCCTCCCGCCTCCAGCCCCTCGCCCGCCAGCCGGTGGCCTGGGTCGGCATGGGCCTGGTGGCGGGGCTGTGCCTGCTGGCCCTGGCTGCCCCCTGGCTGGCGCCCCACGATCCCCTGCAGGTGCAGCTGGGCCCCGCCCACCAACCTCCCGGTGGCGGCTTCCTGCTGGGCACCGACGGCGTCGGGCGCGACTGCCTGAGCCGGCTGCTTCACGGTGGACGCGTCTCGCTGCCCATCGGCCTGCTGGCGGTGGCCGTGGCCGCCACCCTGGGCACCCTGCTCGGTGCCGTGGCCGGCTTCGTCGGGGGCCGCCTGGACCACGCCATCAGCTGGCTGACCGACCTGTTCCTGGCCCTGCCCCGCCTGGTGCTGCTGCTGGCGGTGTTGGCGGTGGTGAGCCGGGTGCACCACGGGCGCTTCGTGTTGGTGGCCCTGGTGCTCGGCATCACCGGCTGGATGCCAGTGGCCCGGGTGGTCCGCGCCCAGGTGCTCTCCGTCCGGGCGCGCCCCTGGGTGCTGGCAGCCCGAGGCCTGGGCCTGCCGCCATGGCGCATCCTGCTTCGGCACGTGCTGCCCTGGGCCCTGCCCCCGGTGATGGTGCACGGTTCGCTGCTGGTGGGCACCACCATCCTGGCCGAGGCCGCCCTGAGCTTCCTGGGCCTGGGAGTTCCCCAGCCCACCCCCACCTGGGGCAACATGATCGCCGAGGGCATGCGCAGCCTGGATGCCTGGTGGCTCACGGTCTTCCCGGGCCTGGCCATCACCGCCGCCGTGGCGGGCTTCAACCTGCTGGGCGACGGGCTACGCGATGTCATGGCCCAGCCCGAGGAGGCTGCCCGATGAGCGCCCCATTGCTGACCCTCGACGACCTCCGCGTCACCTTCCCCGGCCCCCGAGGCGAGGCGGCGGCGGTGGACGGCCTGAGCCTGCACATCGACACCGGACAGGTGCTGGCGCTGGTAGGCGAGAGCGGCTGTGGCAAGACCGCCACGGCCTTGGCGATCATGGGCCTGCTGCCCACCACCGCCACGGTCTCGGGGCGCGTGCTCTGGGAAGGGCGCCCCCTGGACGCCGCCGGGCAGCGCGGCCGCGACCTGGCCATGATCTTCCAGGAACCCGCCACGGCGCTCAACCCCGTGCTCAGCGTGCGGGCCCAGGTGGCCGAGCCGCTGGTGGTGCACCGGGGCCTGAAGGGGGAGACCGCCCGCGCGGAAGTGATCCGCCTGCTGTCGCTGGCCGGCCTACCCCAGCCCGAGGATCTCCTGGGCGCCTACCCCCACCAGCTCAGCGGCGGGCAGCGCCAGCGGGTGATGCTGGCCATGGCTCTGGCCTGCCAGCCCCGGCTGCTGCTGGCCGACGAGCCCACCACGGCGCTGGACGCCTCCGTGCGAGCAGGGATCCTGGACACCCTGGACTGCCTGCGCCGCGACCTGGGCCTGGCCATTCTGCTGGTGAGCCACGACCTGGGAGTGGTGGAGCGCATCGCCGACATGGTGGCGGTGATCTACGCCGGCCGGATCGTGGAGGAGGCCCCTAGGGAGCGCCTGTTCGAGGCACCCGTCCACCCATACACCCGCGCCCTGCTGGCCTGCAGGCCCGATCCATTCTCCGACGTCCCCCCCGCCGACGCCATCCCAGGACAGCCTCCCGCCATCTCCGACCGCCCGGAAGGTTGCGCCTTTCACCCCCGCTGTACGCGGGCCGTGGAGGCCTGCTCTCGCGAGCTTCCGCCCCTGATGCCCAACGACGCTCTCCAGCACCACGCTGCCTGCCCCGTGGCCGTGGGAGGGCAGCCATGAGCGGCCCGCTGCTGGAGGTCCGGGGCCTGTGCAAGCGCTATCGCGCTCGGCGAGGGCTCCTGGGAGGTGGCCGCCCGGCCGTGGACGCCGTGGTGGACGTCGACCTGGAGATCCAGGAGGGCACCACGCTGGCCCTGGTGGGAGAGAGCGGTTCGGGCAAGAGCACTACCGGGATGTGCGTCCTCCGCCTGCTCGAACCCGATGCCGGCTCCATCCGCTTCGAGGGGCGTGAGCTACGCGGTCTGAGCCAGGCCGAGCTCCGCCCACTGCGCCCGCGGCTGCAGGCGGTGTTCCAGGACCCCTGGGCCAGCCTGAATCCTCGCCTGAAGGTGCGAGAGCTGGTGGGGGAGGCCCTCGAAGTGCACGGCCTGGCCCGCGGCAAGGCCGCGGACGCGCGCGTGGTCGAAGCCATCACCGCCGTAGGCCTGCCCGCCGACGCCACGAGCCGCCGACCCGCGGCATTTTCGGGGGGACAGCGGCAGCGCGTCGCCATCGCCCGGGCCCTGGTGCTCGAGCCCAAGCTGCTGATCTGCGACGAGCCCACCAGCGCCCTGGACCTGAGCGTCCAAGCCCAGGTGCTGGCCCTGCTGCGCCGACTGCAGCGGGAGCGAGGGCTGGCGATGCTGTTCATCACCCACGACCTGGGCGTGGCTCGCCACATGGCTCAGCGGGTGGCGGTGATGGAGGCGGGTCGCATCGTGGAGCAGGGGGAGACCCACCGGATCTTCGAGGCGCCGGAGCATCCGACCACGCGGCAGCTGCTCGAGAGCTCGAGGCGCGTGTAGAAAGCACGAAACTGTCTAAACTACCCAGGACATCGTGGTGGTGGGGATCCCCGAAGGCGCAACCGCAACTCTTCGGCGCGATGCTGCGACCATTCCAGCAGAATAATGTCAAGAAAATGTCAACTACCCGAGAGTAGCCTGAAACGAACTGGAATGACTCCGATGGGCATCTCGGCTGGTTCCTTCTCTGCACGGGGTGTGCCCTGCGTGCCCTCGGGGATCGGTCTCCAGGAGGATGCGATGCGTCGTCGGGAACTTCTGCTACTGGCCGCGACCGGGTGCCTCGGTGCCTGGTGGCTGCTTCGGCCCGAGCAGGCCGAGACCGTAGTCGAAACGACCACCGCGAGCAGCTCTCCCTCCACGCCCCTCGTCCGCACCATCGCTCAGAGCGCCTCCCCCTCCCACTCCTCCCCCCTCCCCTCCTCCCTCTTCCACTCCACCCCCCGCTACCCCGCCGAGTCCCCCGAGAAGGCC
>CAZHIK010000055.1:0-18320 GCA_964532635.1 uncultured Enterobacterales bacterium | reverse complement strand
CGGGGGTAAACCCCGCCCCTACATTGGTATCGGTCGAAATCCCTGCGTCGTCGAACTAGCGGCGCGGGTGTTGGGCGTTACGGGATGCACCATACTCCTGGTCGAAGGTCAACAGCGAGGTCAGGTTTCGCACCCATCCCAAGCAGCCCTTCCACTGCCCCCTTACCCGGACGAGTCCATGCGCCGCCTGTCGATCCTGCTGGTCCTGCTGGCCACCGCCTGTCTCAAGACCACCGTGGAGCCCGAGCCCCTGGCCGGGGCCCCTGCGCTGCCCTCCGCCGCCGCGCAGCCCGCCGCGGATCTGTTCGACCGCGACCTTCTCTTCGGCAATCCCGAGCGGGCCAGCGCCAAGATCAGCCCTGACGGGGCCATGATCAGCTTCCTCGCTCCCGTGGACGGCGTGCTGAACCTGTGGGTCGGCCCCGCGACCGACATCGAAGCCGCGCAGCCCATCACCGGCGACACCCACCGCGGCATCCGCTGGTACGGCTGGGACTACGGCAGCGACGCCCTCATCTACGGTCAGGACGAGGACGGCGACGAGAACTGGCACCTGTACCGTGTGCCGGCCGTCGGCGGCGAAGCCGTGGACCTGGTGCCCGTGGACGGTGTGACCGTGCGGCCCATGGCCGCCAGCCCGGACCACCCCGGCGTGATGATCGTCGGCGTGAACGACCGCGATCCCGCTCTGCACGATGTCTACCGCCTGAACCTCGAGACCGCCGAGCGCGAGCTGGTCCATCAGAACGACCAGGGCTTCGTCAGCTTCGTCTTCGACCACGAGCTGGCCCTGCGCCTCGGTGTGCGCGTGACGGCCGAGGGGGGCGCCGACTACCTGGCGCCGGACTTCGAGCAGGATCCCGTGGCCTGGGAGCCGGTGCTGTCGGTGGGCCACGAGGACGAGATGACCACCGGCATCTGGGGCTTCGACGCCAGCAACCAGGTGGTCTATCTGAGCGACAGCCGCGGCCGGGACACCGCTGCAGCGACCGCCTTGGACCTCGCCAGCGGCGAGCTGACTGTGCTGGCCGAGGACGCCCGGGCCGACGTGGCCGACGCCATGATGCATCCCACCGAGCACCGCATGGAGGCGGTGGGCTTCGAGTACGACCGCAAGACCTGGGTGGTGCTGGACGAGGCCGTGCAGGCCGATCTGGACAAGCTGCGCGAGGTCGAGGACGGCGAGCTGGAGGTGGTGGACCGCAGCCTGGGCGATCGCCACTGGTTGGTGCTGTTCCACGACGACGACGGCCCGGTCAAGTACTACGCCTACGACCGTGACAGCGACGAGGCCCGCTTCCTGTTCACCAGCCGCCCAGCCCTCGAGGAGCTCGAGCTGGTGCCCATGCACCCGGTGATCATCTCCAGTCGAGACGATCTGAACCTGGTCTCCTACCTCACCCTTCCCGCCGCCTCGGATCCCGACGGCGATGGTCGTCCCGACGCCCCGGTGCCCCTGGTGCTGGACGTGCACGGCGGGCCCTGGGCCCGGGACAGCTGGGGCTTCGATCCGAACCACCAGTGGCTGGCCAACCGTGGCTACGCGGTGCTGTCGGTCAACTTCCGGGGCTCCACGGGCTTCGGCAAGGCCTTCGTCAACGCCGGCGACAAGGCCTGGGCCGCCCAGATGCACGACGACCTGCTGGATGCGGTGGACTGGGCCGTGGTGGAGGGCATCACCGCGCCCGACTCGGTGGCCATCATGGGTGGCAGCTACGGCGGCTACGCCACCCTGGTGGGGCTCACGTTCACCCCCGAGGTCTTCGCCTGCGGCGTGGACATCGTGGGCCCCAGCAACCTGGTCACCCTCCTCGAGAGCATCCCCCCCTACTGGAAGCCGATGCTCGACCTGTTCCACGTCCGCGTGGGCGACAACACCACCGACGAGGGCCGCGCCTTCCTCGAGTCCCGCTCGCCCTTGTTCCAGGTCGACGCCATCCAGCGTCCCCTGCTCATCGCCCAGGGCGCCAACGATCCCCGGGTCAAGCAGGCCGAGGCCGACCAGATCGTGGCCGCCATGCAGGAGCGGGGCATCCCCGTCACCTACGTGCTGTACCCCGACGAAGGTCACGGCTTCGCCCGCCCCGAGAACCGCATGTCCTTCTACGCGGTGACCGAAGGCTTCCTGGGCACCTGCCTGGGCGGCGCGGTTCAGCCTGTGGGCGACGACTTCGAGGGCTCGAGCGTCACGGTGCCGACCGGGGCGGAGTTCGTGGAGGGGTTGGAGGGGGTGTTGGGGGGGTAGGGAGCGCGTGCTGCTGGATCTCGAGCTTCGGGAGACCTCTGGCTGCGGGCGGAGCCAGCGCGGGCGCGATGTCCGTGATCCCGAAGTTCACGCTGAAGAGCAGCTCGCAGGTTGGCTCGGTCCACGGGGGGCAGATCTCGCGGCTCGGAGCGTCCTCCCAGTCGTCCTGGGGCTCGAGGCAGGCCTCGCCCTGGACCAACAGGTCAGGCTCGTTGTCCGACCACGCGTTTGTCTGCAGCAGCGCCCCGGCGTCGTCCAGGAAGAGCCCGGCGCCCGCGTTGTCGCGGATGGCGTTGTCCTGGAGCAGGAGCCCCTCGGCGCCGTCCCAGGCACCGAGCCCCGCGGCGAACACGCCGTCACCGCATCGTGTGGTCGCACCGTGGGGGACAGCGACACTGCCCGTGATGGTGTTGCCGATGAGCTGGTAGGTGCCCTCGCCCCGGAGGTGGATGCCCGCCGCTCGGTTGTCGGCGATGGTGCTGTCGCTGACCTGCAGGACCGGGGGAGCCCAGTGCAGATCCTGCCTCGCGTAGATACCCACGCCTCCGCCGCGGTCTGCGCTCTCCAGGGTGTCCGTGATGCTGGAGGAAGACAGCTCGAGCACGCCACCGTCCACAGCCACAGCACCCGCGAAGCGGTTGTCCTGTAGGGCGCAGTCCGTGCAGATCAGATCTCCGTCGACTGCGGCCATCCCCGGACCTTCGTTGCCTCGGAGCGAGAGCCCCGCGGCGGAGACGGAGGCCCCAAGCTGTGCCACGAGCCCGATGGCCGAGGCGCTCTGCTCTCCGAACGCCGTGGCGGTGTCCGTGATGCTCGAGTCCTGGAGGTCCGCGAGGGTGCCCGGGTCAGAGGCCAGAAGCCCGGCGCTGGTGTTCGCGTCCAGGGTGCAGCCCTCCATCCTCATCCAGGCGCCCTCTCCCACAACGACGCCGTGGCCAACATCTCCGTCTGCGGTGGGCTGGGTGTCGCGGATCGTCGTGTCCACCAGCGAGACCTCGGTGCCGGTCTCCATGGCGGACAGACCCGCAGCGGTGTTGCCCGCCAGCACGCAGGCTGCGGTCGTGAGCCTCGCGCCCGCGTGGACATACACCCCATGTCCTCCCTCTCCGCTGGCGATGGGTAGGGTCTGTTCTATCGCTGTGCTCGACAGCGAGACCTCGGTGCCCGGGTCGTAGGCGACGAGCCCCACGGCGGTGTTTCCGCTCAGGACACACCCGTCAGCGGTGAGGCTCGCACCTTCCTGGGCCTGGATGCCGTAGCCATCTCGACCACTGTGACCTGGCACGCTGTCGAGGATGGTGGTGTCGGTGAGGGTCAGCTCGGTGCTGGAGTCTTTGACCACGATGCCGGCTGCCGAGTTGTCGGAGAGCAGGCAGCGCTCGACCTCGACGCTCGAGGGCACCGCAGACCCCTCATGGGCGCCCAGCCCGACGTAGGCACTCCCCTCGATCCCCAGCTCTCGCAGCGCCACCACGCCAGAGTGAACCAAAACGCCGGCGTAGCTCGAGCTCGTAACGGTGAGTCCCGAGACCTCCACCTCGGCTCGCAATGCGTCGATCCCGATCCCGGGCGTGTCGTCGTCCCCAACGCTGGCATCCAGCGCCACCAGCTCCATGCACCGTCCCGCGAGCTGTACACCGGCGTGATCCGTGTCGAACACCAACGTCTCCGCATAGGTCCCGGCCGCCACCGCCACCAGCCCACCGCCTCGGCTCCCCGCCAGGTCCAGCGCGGCCTGGATGCTGCGCAGCGGTGTGCCCTCGCTGCCGTCGCCACCGTCGGCGGCCGCGGCGTCCACGTGGATGGTGTCGCCGTCTACGTCCAGGTCGCCCCAGCTCCCAGTGCCGCAGCCCTCGGGCACGCAGGTCCCGCCATCGGCGATCCAGCCGTCGATGCAGCTTGGGGGCTCGTCGGTGTCCCGTTGATCCTCCGGCTCTCCGCCGCAGGCCGCCACCGAGGCAGCCAAGCCGGCCAGGAAGGCGAGGATGGGCTGTGCACGCATCGAGGAGGTCCTCTCGAGAGGGCATTCTTCCACACTCGGGCCGTCGGAGGATCGTCGCGTTAGCGCCCCCGCATGTGGTTGCTCCTCGCTCTCGCCTGTCACACCGTCCCCGAGCCACCGCCTGCCGCCCCGGCGGCTGTCGATGCCTCTGCCTCGATGTCCGGCGGCCGGGCCGAGGCCGCTGGGCTGGTCCCCGTGGTGGAGCCGGAGAGCCTCGGCTTGCGCCCACAGGCCCTCGAGCTGCTGCTGTGGCGGGCCTGGGAGTCCCACTCCGACGCCCTGCTCATCTCTCGCGACGGCGAGATCGTGGTCCGCTGGACCAACGATCCCTCGGGTGAGCCCCAGCCCATCGAGACCATGAGCATGACCAAGTCCTTCGTGAGCCTGGGCATCGGCATGCTGCTCGAGGACGGTGCCATCTCGTCGCTCGACGAGCCTGTGGCCAGCTGGTACCCCAGCTGGGCCGAGGAGCGTGGCGACATCACGCTTCGGCACCTGCTCGAGCACAGCTCGGGCCTGGCGACTCCGCCCAGCCGCGAGATCTACGCCAGCCAGGACTTCGTGCGTTTCGCGCTGGACTCGGCCGTGGATGGTGAGCCGGGTCAGCGCTGGGCCTACAACAACAACGCCTCGAACCTGGTGACCGGGATCGGATCCCTGGCCGCAGGGTGCCCGTTCGACGAGTACATGGTCGAGCGGCTCTTCGGGCCCATGGGCATCGGAGCGCCCACCTGGGCCCGGGACGCCGCCGGCAACACCCACGGTGGGGCGGGGTTGGCACTGAGCGTCGATGATCTACACAGCATCGGGCTGCTGCTGCTGGGCGAAGGGCAGTGGAACGGCGAGCAGTTGGTCTCCGCCGAATGGATCGCCGCCAGCACCTCGGCCACCGAGCTTTCCCAGGGTCGCTTCGGCCTGCAGTGGTGGTCTGTGGGTACGCAGGGTCCTTGCCTCATCGACGACTCGGTGCTGGCTGCATGGCGCGAGGCGGGGGTGGACGGAGACTTCGTTCAGGCCATCGAGCCGCTTAAGGACCAAGACTTCGGCGACGGCTTCCTCGACGCGGTCCGGGAGGCCCTGGGGGGAACGGGCGCCGACATGGAGCGCTGGCACGACAACACCTGGCGCCGCGGGCTGCCCGACTGCCGGCGACAGCGCGTCCAGGTGGGTGTCCGGGCCGACGGATGGCTGGGTCAGCACCTGGTGGTGCTGCCCGAGCACGGCATCGTGGCGGTGCGGCAGCGGGGCGCGGTGCCCGGCCACTGGTACTACGGCGCGGAGCACACCGACGGCATGGGGGACTTTCCGCGGCTGGTGTTGAGGCTGGTGGCGGGGGAGTGAGCGACTGTGAGGCTCACGGTGGGGAGCGCATGAAGTGCTCCCCCACGCTCAGTTGGCGCCGTCCCCTTCGAGCTCCACCCCCAGGATCGCCGCCTCCAGCCCGATCTCGAAGCGCTCCTCCATGAGCGCGTGATCGTTCAGGGGCAGGGGCCAATCCGGGGGGATCAGGCGAGTGTAGGCCGGGGGACAGCTCATGCGCTGGCGCCAGCCGCCGGGGACCAGCACCCAGCACTCGGTGTAGCCGTACAAGGCTCCATCGGGGGCGTGGGCCTCGATGTGCATCAGGGCCATGCGTTCCGTGGGCAGGTACAGCTCCACCAGGCGCTGACCCAGGGCTCGGGCGTCTCGTGCGGCGCTGGGCCCGAGGTCTTCGGCCGGCCCGCCGCGTGTGGCGCGCTCCTGGGCGTAGGCTTGCTCTTGGTCGCGAAGCTCATCGCGTCGTTTGCTGAGCGCGCTCTGCTGGGCGTCCGCGCGCTCGGTGCGGTCTGCGGGGTCCGACCAGATGCCGTCGTAGTCGATGTCCTGCACCAGTGTCTGGCTGGCCTCGATGACGCCCCCCGAGAGGAACTGCACCACCTGCAGCTGCCACCCGCCGATCCATGCCTCGCGGCTGTGGAGGCGGATCTGTCGCTCCAGGCGCCCGTCCACCTCCTCGGGCAGCTCCAGATCGGCTCGCACCCGAGCAGCGGCGGCCAGCAGGCGCTGGTGCTCGCCGTCCCACCAGATGCAGTCCAGGGCCTGCCAGGGTGCCAGGTCCACCGCCTGCTCGCAGGAGAGGTGGGCGGTATCCGGCTCGGTGAAGTCGAGCCGCAGGGCTCGCTGCCCTCCCTCGAGCAGGGGGCGGGCCAGCTCGATGGGACGGGCGTAGGCCATGCCCTCGGCGCCGCCGGTCAGCTCCAGGGTGTTCACCCCCACCAGGCGGCCGCGAGCGTCGACGAGGGGGCCGCCGGAGTTGCCCTGGTTCAGAGGGGCGTCGTGCTGGATGAGCCCCTGATGCAGCGCGCTGACCACGCCGGCTGTGGATGACCAGACGCTCTGACGGGGGTGACCCAGGGCCAACACCGGCTCACCGGACTGCAGCGGAGTGTCGCGCACGGGCAGGGGCACGGCATCCACCAGGCCGGCGACCTGCAGCAGGGCCAGGTCGAGCACCGGGTCGGCCCCCACCAGGGTGGCGGGCAGCAGCTCGTCCTGGTGCTGGAAGACCAGCCGCTGCACACCGCCCTCGAAGGGCGCATAGCTCACCCGCTCCGGCCCCCACGGCAGCACGTCGATGCGCCGGACCCCGTGCACGAGGTGGTGGTTGGTCAGCACCTGGCTCGTCTCCACCACGATGCCCGAGCCGTAGGTCAGCTCGCCGCTGTCGGTCTCGGCCAGCAGCAGCACCACCGAGGGCATGGCGGCTTGGTTGACCAGCGCCCAGCTGTGGGTCCCGAAAGCCTCGGGGTTCTCCGGGGCGATCGGGGCGGGCTCGATCCCGGTCAGCGCAGGGCCCCGGAAGGTGGCGCAGCCAGCGATGGTCAGCAGGGCGAGGAGCATGGCGAACAGCGTGTGGGAGGCAGCTTCGCTGCCTCAGTACGCAGGAGAACGGGATGTGTTGCCACCGGCTAGCGGTAGTAGACCCGGATGAAGTCTGTTGACTGCGTGCCCGCGCACCAGAAGGTGTGGCTGTCGCCCACGTAGTACAGGTCATCGAGGAAGAACTCGTAGTAGTCGAAGCCGATGCTGTAGGTGGACAGCAGGTGGCTGGAGCGGCAGCAGCAGGACACGCTCCAGGGGACGTCCATGGTGCCGTAGCTGTGGCTGGGCAGGGTTGTGAAGCCCGAGGTGTCCGGGTACCAGTTGTAGCCCAGTGCGCAGCCGTCGCCGTAGCTGTAGGGGCGCGTGGTCCAGTCGCTGTCGGTGGTGGTCATGTCGATGACGTCGCCCGTGGTTGTCTCGCAGTGGTAGCGGATCTCGGTGGAGACATCGGCGACCAATTCGGCGTCGGCAGCGTCGAAGACGAAGTCGTCGCTGAGGCTGCCGGCGGTGGTCCAGCTGTAGGAGAGGCTCAGGGCGTTGGTGATCGTGGTCCAGCCGCCCCCGTCGGTGGTCATGTCGCAGTAGACCTCGAAGGCCGAACCGGAGCCGGCGGGATCGATCCAGTAGGTTCCATCGGCTGCGCTGGGATCCTCGGTGATGATGTCCAGGCAGCTCACGCCCGCGCAGGCCGAGCCGGTGCCGATGGCCTCCTCCTCGTCCACATCTCCGTCGCAGTCCTGATCCACCCCGTCGCAGCTCTCGGCCGCTCCGGGGTTGATGGTGTCGTCGCTGTCGTCGCAGTCTCCGCCGTCGGCCACGTAGCCGGTGGGCACGCCGCAGCTGGCGTACTCCTCGACGGTGTCCGAGTCGAGACCGTAGCCGTCGCCATCGGCGTCCAGGTACCAGGTGTCGAGGGTCTCGGTCGCGCTCTCGTCGACATCGCCGTCGCAGTCGTCGTCGATGTCGTTGCAGCTGTCCTCGGTGGCGCTGGGGTTGACCGTGGCGTCGCCGTCATCGCAGTCGTCGTCGCTGGTGGCGTAGCCGGACATCAGGCTGCAGTCTGTGATGGAAGCCTCGTAGGTGCTGCCGTGGCCGTCGCCGTCAGCGTCCGGCCATTGCTCGATGGCGTCGATGGGGGTGCCCTCGTCCACGTCGCCGTCGCAGTCGTCGTCGGTGGAGTTGCAGTACTCGTCTGCGCCCGGGTACACCGCCGCGTCCGCGTCGTCGCAGTCGGTGTTGTCGGCGACGTGGCCGCTGGGCTGGTCGCAGGACGAGGTGCTGCTGTCGGGATCGCCCCAGGAGTCGCTGTCCGCGTCGGTGTACCAGGTGCCGGCGTCGATGGCGTAGTCGTCGTCGTCGACGCCGCTGCAGTCGGTGTCGATGCCGTCGCAGTACTCGTCCTCGGAGGGGTTGATGGAGGCGTTGGTGTCGTCGCAGTCGGTGTCGTCAGCGAGGTAGCCGCTGGGTGCCCCGCAGTCCTCGTGGTCCACGACGGTGGTGCTGGCGTCGCCGTAGCCGTCACCATCGGCATCGGCGTACCAGGTCATGGAGCCGTCCGCGTCCTCGTCGGGCCACTCGTCCACAGCGCCGTCGCAGTCGTCGTCTACCCCGTTGCAGTAGTCCTCCTGGGCGTCGGGGTTGATGGCTGCGTTGGTGTCGTCGCAGTCGAAGGCTTCACCTGCGGCGACGTGGTCGGAGAGCTGCTCGCAGGCCACGGCGGCGCTGTCCTCGTCACCGAAGCCGTCGGCGTCGGCGTCGGCGTACCAGGTGGGGGCGTCCACTGCGCTGTCTTCGTCGACCTCGCCGTCGCAGTCGTTGTCCAGCCCGTCGCACACTTCGTCGGCGTCGGGGTTGACCTCTGGATCGGTGTCGGCGCAGTCGCCGACGGCCTCGGCACTCACGTGGCCGCTGGGCCGCTCGCAGGCGGTGGTGGTGCTCGCCTCGTCGCCCCAGCCGTCGTCATCGGCGTCGGCGTACCAGGTGGGGGCGTCCAGGGCGTCGTCCTCGTCCACCAGTTCATCGCAGTCGTCGTCGATGTCGTTGCAGACCTCGTCGGCGCCGGGGTTGACGTGGGGGTTCGAGTCATCGCAGTCGCCGATGGCCTCGGCACTCAGGTAGCCCGAGGGCTGCTCGCAGGCGGTGGTGGTGCTGGCCTCGTCGGCCCAGCCGTCGGCGTCGGTGTCGGCGTACCAGGTGGGGGCGTCCACCGCGTTGTCCTCGTCGACCTCGCCGTCGCAGTCGTTGTCCAGCCCGTCGCAGATCTCGTCGGCGTTGGGGTGGATCTCGGCATTGTTGTCGTCGCAGTCCTCGTCGGTGAAGCCGCAGTAGCCGTCACCGTCGGCGTCTCCGCAGGTGTCGGGCGTGGTCTGGCCTGTGTCATCGGTGACCTTTGGGGGATCGCAGGCGGTGAGGGTCAGGAGCGCGAACAGGGTGAGGGTGCGCATGGGACCTCCGGCGGGGGATGGGCGTCCGGGAGTGTATGGTAGCACTCGGTTGAGCTCGGCGACTGCCCGGGCGGTTCATCGAACCCACGGCCCAGCGAAGCGGAATCGGGCGTCGATGGGGTGGCTGTGGGTAGCAGCCCGACGCTGCGGCGAGGCGCTGGAGCCCCGAGGAGGAGCATGTCCGGTTCGATGGTGTCTACGAACAATCCCTGATTGAACTCGAGTGTGCAGGTGGGCAGGTCCCACGCCGGGCAGATGTCCTGGCTCGGGACGTCGCCATAGTCGTCGCGAGGTTCGAGGCATGACTCGCCCTGGACGAGCAGATCGGGGGTGTTGCCTTCCCATGCGTTGTCCAGGAGCATCGCGGCCGCGTCGTCCAGGAACAGCCCGGCTCCGGTGTTGCCCGAGACGGTGTTGCCCTCGAGCAGCAGGCCAGAGCTGCCGTCCCAAGCATGGACAATGGTGGCATAGATGCCATCACCACAGCGGGTGGTCGATCCGTGGGGAACACCGCTACTACCGGAGATGGTGTTGCCCTCCAGCCGGTAGGAACCCGCCTCGCCGAGGTAGACACCAGCGACGGTGTTGTCGGAGATCGTATTGGCTGTCAGGATCAGAGTGGGCGCACCCAGTTCCAACGCCTGGCGTGCGTAGACGCCCACGCCGCCGCCGGTGTCGGCGATCTCCCGGGTGCCAGCGATGGTGGATGACGAGATCTCGAGCGCACCGGCTGCGTAGGTCGCAGCCCCGGCAAAGCGGTTGTCGAGCAGCGCACAGCCGTCGCAGCGGATCATGCCCCTGACGATGGTGTACAGCCCAGGCCCCTCGTTGCCGCGAGCCACGAGCCCGGAGGCCGAGATCGTCGCGTCGAAGTCGGCGGCGACCCCAATCGCAGCGCCCGACCGCTCGCCCCAGGTTCTGCGAGTGCGAGTGACAGACGAGTCCCGTATCTCGATGTGTGTGCCGGCTTCCGTAGCTGCGATCCCCCACGTCGTGTTGCCGTCGAGGGTGCAACCATCGAGAAACAGCTGCGCCCCATCCTCGGCCTGGATGCCCGGCCCGAACTCGCCGTTCCAGTCCGGCTCTGTGTCACGGATCACCGTGTCCTGGAGCGTGACCAGGGTCCCGGGGTCGATCGCGATGAGTCCAACGACCCGATTGTGTTCCAACACACAGCCCCTGGCTGCCAGCATCGCACCCCCGCTGATCTCGATGCCGTATCCGAAGTCCCCGCTCTCGTGGGGCAAGGTGTCACGGACCGTGGTGTCTGTGAGAGCGAACTCGGTTCCTTCATCTCCGACGATGATCCCAGCCATCCCGTTCCGCTCCAGTTGGCATCCCTCGAGGGATACCACCGCCCCCTCGTAGGCCTGGAGGCCGAATCCGAAGTCATCCAGCCCATCGGGCAGGGTGTCCCGGATGACGGTGTCCACCAGCACCAGCTCGGTGCCGATGCCCCTGGCGTTCACCCCGATGGATGCGTTGCGCTCGAGCAGGCAGCCCTGGACCACGCAGCTGGCGCCTTCTTTGGCGTAGACGCCCATTCCCTGGCATCGGTTGCCGCCGTGCTGTGTGTCGCGGATCACGGTGTCCACGAGCAGTAGCTCGGTGCCGGTGTCGTAGGCGTAGGCTCCGACGTGCTGGTTGCCATCCAGCACGCAGCGCTCGGCCTGGAGCACCGCACCTTCCTCCACGCAGATGCCCAGGCCGTTTTTTCCGTTCGAGGTGCGCACCGAGTCTCGGATCACGGTGTCCTCTACAGTGACTTCTGTGCCAGCGTGCTGGGCCCAGATGGCTGCCCACTCGTTACCGGTCAGCGTACAGCGCTCCACGTCGAGGTCCAGGACATGTACGCCCCTGACGGCGCGGATCCCCATGGACGCGCTGTCGTCTACGGCGCAGTCCGCCAACCGTACCACTCCGGACTGGACCAGCACCCCGATGTAGTTCGAGGCGACCACCGAGAGTCCCGACACCCAAGCCTCTCCGGACGCGACTCCGATGTCGATCCCAGCGGTGTTGTCGTCCCCTACGCCGGCCTCTTGGATCACCAGCTCACGGCACCGCCCCGCCAGATGTACGCCGGCATGGTCTCTGCCCAGCTCCAGTGTCTCCCCATAGATCCCCGCCGCGACCGCCACCAGGCCGCCGCCGTGACTCCCTGCCAGGTCCAGCCCCGCCTGGATGGAGCGGAGCGGTGCGCCTTCGCTGCCGTCGCCGCCCTCGGGGGCCGCGATGTCCACATACACGGAGTCATCATCGACCTCGAGGTCCCCCCAGGTTCCCCTGCCGCAGGCTTCGGGCACGCATGTTTCGCCATCGGCGACGTAGCCATCTGCGCACGCAGACGGCCTGCCCGTGTCATGGAGGATCGCGGGCTCGCCATCGCAGGCCGCCAGCCCCCAGGTCAGGCCGGACAGCAGCGCGAGATCCCAGAGAGGTATGGAACGGGGATCAGGGCCGAAGCTATGGGCCGGGAACAAGGTGAGGGGTCGCATGGGGTTTCGATGTGGCCAAGCGTCCAGGGAGGATGGTAGCACCTGGCGGTACCAGCTTGGCTGGATCCAGAACTTGGACGCCGAACACCAGGTTGAACATGCAGGGGCAGGTGGGGTGATCGTACTCCGGGCAGATCTCCTGGACCGGGGCCTCTGCGTAGTCCCGGCGGGGCTCGAGACAGGCCTCGCCCTGGACCAGCAGGTCGGGGTCGTTGTCCTGCCAGGTGTTGCCATCGAGGGCGGCCCAGCTCTCATCCAGGAACAGCCCCGCGCCCTCGTTTCCCATGACCGTGTTTCCCTGGAGCAGCAGGCCGGAGCTTCCGTCCCACGCATCCACCCCGACGGCGTAGACCCCGTCACCACAGCGGGTTCCGGAGCCGTGTGACACACCTGTGTTGTCCGAGAGTGTGTTGCCGATCAGCTGATAGCTGCCGCTCCCCGAGAGCCAGACACCAGCGGCGGGGTTGTCGGAGATGGTGCTGTCGGTGACGAGCAGGGAAGGGGGAAACGCGTCGAGATGCGGAGCGGCGTAGATCCCCACGCCACCACCGATGTCGGAGCCTTCGATGCTGGCCGAGACCGTGGATGCGTGGAGCTCCAGAGCGCCCCCTTGGATGACCACGGCGCCTGCGAAATCGTTGTCGCGCAGCTCGCAGTCTGTGCAGGCGATGCGCGACAGGCTCTCCACAACGTACAGACCCGGTCCCTCGTTGCCTTCGAGCCGGAGGCCGGTGGCTGTGACCCAAGCCCCGGACGCCGCTGCGAGGCCGGGCGCGGAGGCACCCCTCTCGCCCCAGCCTGGGACGGTCCCCGAGATCTCCGAGTCCGTCAGCAGCACATGGGTCCCCACGTCTCCAGCCATCAGCCCGGTCCCGATGTTCTCCTTCAGCACGCTGCCTATGGCCCTGAGGGTCGCCCCGTCGTGGACCGCGACGCCGATACCGTACTCGCCCATGAAGTTCGGCAGGGTCCTCCGGACCGTGCTGTCCACGAGCGTGACCTCGGTTCCGAAGTGGAAGGCCCCCAGCCCCGCCTTGGTGTTGCCGTCGATGATGCAGTCTTCGGCATGCAGCGAGGCCCCGCCCTGGACGATGCCACCGTAGCCGTACTTCTTCTCGGCGTCCGGCAGGGTGTTCTCGATCGTGGTGCCCAGCAGGACGACCTCGGTACCAGGCTCGAAGGCCAGCAGGCCTAATTCGGCGTTGCTGTCCAACAGGCAGTCCACGGCGGTGAGCCGACCGGCCTGTTGGACCAAGACGCCGATTCCGTAGTCCCCGGCTGCGTCTGGCAGGGTGTCTCGGATGGTCGTGCGCTCGAGCCGAGCGTCGGTGTCCGGCCCGAGGACCGCCAGCCCGCCCTTGACGTTGCTGCCCAGCGTGCACCCTTCGAGGGTGAGGGTGGAGCCGTCGTGGGCTATGGCGCCGTAGCCGCCTTCCTCCAGTCCGTTGGGTCGGGTGTCCAGGATGGAGGAGTCCAGCAGGGTCACCTCGGCGCCGGTGCCGCTGACCAGCAGTCCCGTCCCGGAGTTGTCGAGCAGCCAGCAGCCCTCGGCCCAAAGCTCTGCACCTTCACCCACCTGGGCGCCGTAGCCGACGCCCCCGTCCTCGCTGGGCCGGGTGCCCTGGATGGTGGTGCTGTGCAGCACGACCTGGGTGCCCGAGCCCTCGATGGACATGCCGAGCTCCGAGTTCCCTTCGAGGATGCAGTCCAGGGTGGTCAGTGACGCGCCGTCCATGACCTCGACGCCGTACCCCCGCACACCGCTGGTCTGGGGCAGGCCGTCGCGTATCACCGTGTCCACCAGAGAGACCTCGGTGCCTTCGTTGACGGCCACCAGGCCCCCCGAGCGATTGCCGACGAAGGTGCTGCCTCGAGTGGTGAGGGTGGCCGCGGAGTGGACCATGGCCCCGTAGCCGTCTTGGCCGCTGCCTTCGAGCTGCGTGCCGCTGACAACGGTGTCCACGAGCGAGACCTCGGTGCCCGACTCGAAGACCAGCACGCCCACTGGGCTGTTGTCATGCAGCAGGCAGTCCTGCAGCTCCAGGGAGGTGGGCGCCATTGCGGAGCGGTGGGCGGCGACGCCGAACATGGCGCTTCCCTCGACCCTGGTGTGGTCCAGGCGCACCACCCCCGACCCGACCAACACGCCCACGTAGGCGGAGCCCAGGACGCCCATCCCGGCGACCTGAACCTCCCCGTTGTTCACCTCGATGGAGATGCCGGGCGTGCTGGTATCCCCCACGCTGGCGTCCAGGATCGCCAGCTCGTGACAACGCCCTCGAAGCTGCACGCCGGCGTGATCGGTGTCGAGGATCAGCGTCTCGGCGTAGGTCCCCGCCGCCACGGCCACGAGCCCCCCACCCCGGCTGCCGGCCAAGTCCAGGGCCGGCTGGATGGATCTGAGGGGCGCCCCCTCGCTGCCGTCGCCTTCCTCGGGGGCCGAGGCGTCCACGAAGACGGTGGAGGCGTCGACCTCGAGGGCGCCCCAGGAGCCCGTGCCGCAGGCTTCGGGGACGCAGGTGTCGCCGTCGGCGATGAAGCCTTCGGCGCAGCTGGGGTGCTCTCCGGTGTCGCCTCGGCCCGACGACTCGCCCTCGCAGCCGGCCGACTCAGCCGCCAAGCAGGTCAGTAGAGCGAGGATGGGGGTCTGGGCGCGCATGGTGACCGTCTGCTTCGAAGCGGCATTCTCGCATATTCCGGACGGAGAATGCCAGCAGCGCGTGGTCAGCGTCGGGGCTGTCGCGGGCCTTCTGTCGGACCGGGTGGAGGTGAAAGTGGAGCGTGCCGGGAGGGCTCTTCCGTGGCGCCTGCTGGGATCCCGAGCTGTGAGCGCACCGACACCATGGTGTTGGGCCTGTTCGGACCGAGCTCCGGAATGGAGCGAGTGGAGGTGGACACGGGCAGTGCGCGGTGGGCCAGGCTGGGGAAAGTGAGCACTGCAGGCGGCGGTGGCAGGGCGGGCTCGATGTCCACGATGTTCAGGTTCAAGCTGAACCGGAGCTCGCAGGTGGGCCGGTCCCACGCGGGGCAGACTTCGGTGTTCGGGGCATCCTCATGCGCTTCGGGAGGCTCCAGGCATGCTTCCCCCTGGATCAGCAGGTCGGGATTGTTGCCACCCCAGGTGTTGCCATCGAGCGTGGCCTCGGCGTCGTCGAGCAGGAGCCCGGCCCCTGCGTTTTCCGTGATGGTGTTGCCGTCGAGCAGCAGGCCGGAGCTGTCGTCCCAGGTCGTGGTCCCCACGGCGTACACCCCGTCGCCGCAGCGGATGCCGACGCCGTGGGGTACGCCGACGTTGTCCGAGAACGCGTTGCGCTCGAGCCGGTAGGCCCCCTCACCGTGGAGCCACGCGCCCGCCACCAGGTTGTCGGAGATGTCGCAGTCGCTGACGAGCATGGATGACGGCTCCCAGCCTGCGAGCCGAGCTGCGTGGAGCCCGGCCCCACCGCCGATGTCCGCGCCTTCGGTGGTGCCCGAGATCCTCGACGACAGAAGCTCGAGCCAGCCGCCGTCCTGGACCATCGCCCCCGCGAAGCGGTTGTCGAGCAGGGAGCATCCCGTGCAGGCGATACCCGCGGCCTCCGTTGCGTGCAGGCCAGGCCCTTCGGTGCCCTGGACCAGGAGCCCGGTTGCCGCGACGGACGCCCTCGACTGCGCGACCAGGCCGGCGCAGGAGGCGCCCCGGACTCCGAAGGTCGCCTTTGTGCCCGAAATGGACGAGGCGTTGATCTCGGCGTGAGTGCCCGGATCCGTGACAAGGATGCCCGCCAACGAGTTGCGCACCAGCGTACAGCCTTCGGCCGAGAGCGACGCGCCATCCTGGAGCACGATGCCGTACCCGTCTTCTCCGATCCCGTCGGGCAGGGTGTCCCGGACCGTGGTGTCCACCAGCACGATCCCTGTGCCAGGATCGGTCGCCCCGATCCCGATCCCGGTGGTGTCTTCCAGCAGGCACGACCGTGCCAGGAGCCTCGCGCCCTCGTTTGCGAGGAGCCCGACTCCCGCCTGTCCGCTCGAGCTGCTCGAGGTGCTGCGGAGCCAGGTGCCCGTCAGCGCCACCTCGGTGTCGGTACCGTGGGCGAAGGTGCCGACGGTCGCACTGCCCTCCACGGCGCAGTTGTCGGCCTGCAGCCTGGCGCCATTCATGGCTGCGATTCCGTACCCCTGCAACCCATCCCCGTTGAGTCGGGTGTCCCGGACGCTCGAGTCGAGGAGCAACAGTTCGGTGCCTGGGCTGTCAATCGCGATGCCGATCGATGTGTTGCGCTCGAGCAGGCAGCCCTCTGCGGAAGCGGTCGCACCCTCGCTGACTACGATGCCGTAGCCTTCCAGCCCGTTGGCAGCGGGCAGGGTGTTTCGGACCACCGAGTCAACGAGCGTCACCCTCGTCCCTGCGCCCAGGGCCTCGATCCCCGTGTCGATGTTGTCGGCCAGCTCGCAGCCTACTGCCTCGAGGCTCACGCCGTCGTAGGCGATGATGGCAGCCTCGGAGAGCCGGCCTCCTTCGTGGTGGGGATCCCGGACAGTGGAGTTCGACAGTGCGACCTCGGTGCCCGGATCGTGGGCCAGGAGGGCGACCCAGGTGTTGTCTTCGAGCAGGCTTCCCTCGATCGTCAGCTTCGCACCATCGTAGACACTGATGCCGCCCCCCCCCTCCCCGTCCTGATCGGGCCGCGTGCCGCGGACCGTCGAGCCCACGAACGAGACCTCGGTGCCCGGGCCGTGGGCGCGGAGGCCTCGCACCGTGTTTCCCTCGAGCGCACATCCCTCGATGGCGAGCCGGGCGCCCTCGGTGGCTTCGATGCCGTAGCCGAGCTCGGCGCCTTCGCCGGCCACAGTGCCCAGGATCCTCGTGTCTGTGAGGGTCACCTCGGTGTTGGAGTCCAAGACGGCGATCCCCAGCCTCGTGTTGTCCTTCACCGTGCATCCGTCAGCTTCGAACACCGCGCCATACTCGATGAGCGCTCCGTATCCGAGGCCATCGATCCCCTCGGCCGAGGTGCCGCTGATGATCGTGTCATCGAAGGAGACCTCGGTGCCCGCGTCGGAGACCCACAACCCGATACCCTGGGTACCTTCGATCACGCAGCCTTCGGCCTGCAGCGCTGCCCCGCCATACGCGAGGACGCCGTATCCGCTCTCCTCCGCTCCAGTCGCCAGCGTGTCACGGATGGTGGTGTTCGCGAGCGACACTTCCGTGGCCGTGGTGGATGCGACGACCCCCGCCCCCGAGTTGCGCTCGATGAGGCAGTCACTCACCTCCAGGACAGTGGGCGCAGAGCCGGCGCGGTAGGCCGTGAGCGCGGTCCGCGCGCCACCCTCCAGCGCCATCCGTTCGAGCTTGATCACGCCCGACGCGACCACGACTCCGCCGTAGCTCGAATCCCTGACCGTCAGCCCTGATAGCTCTACTTCACCATAGAGTACGCCGATGTCGATCCCGGGTGTGCGGCCGTCCCCCACGCTCGCGTCCAGGATCACCAGCTCACGGCATCGGCCAGCGAGCCTGACCCCAGCGCTGTCCGAGGTCCACAGCAGCGTCTCGGCGTAGGTCCCGGCCGCCACGGCCACCAGTCCGCCGCCGTTGCTGCCCGCCAGGTCCAGGGCCGGCTGGATCGTGGTGAGCGGTGTCGCCTCGCTGCCGTCGCCACCATGCGGAGCCGCGGCGTCTACGAAGACGGTGTTCCCATCCACCTCGATCCCACCCCATGCGTCCGTGCCGCAGGACTCGGGGACGCATGTGTCGCCGTCGGCGATCCAGCCCGGGGCGCAGGTTGGAGGGAACTCGGCGTCGGTTGGGCTCTGGGGTTCGGCATCGCAGCCCGTCAGGCAGGTCAGGATCGCGGCGATGGGGGGGGGCAGACGCATGGAGGGCGGCCTTCGGAAGCGCTATTCTCCCACATGGTCGCGGTCAACGAGCAGGGGTGCGGGGAGGCTCGACCGAAGCTGTGGTTCCAGCAGTGGCGGCAGCCGGGCGGGCTCGATGTCCGCGATCTGGATGTTGAGCTGGAACAGCAACTCGCAGGTGGCCCGGTCCCAGGTTGGGCAGATCTCGCTGCTCGGGGCTTCGGCGTAGTCGTCCCTTGGCTCGAGGCAGGCATCCCCCTGAACCATCAGGTCGGGGTTGTTGGCCGACCATGTGTTCTCGATCAGCGTGGCTGCAGCCTCGTTCAGGAGGAGGCCAGCCCCCGCATTGCCGCTGATGGTGTTGCCGTCGAGCCGAAGCCCCGAGTCGGACTCCCAGGCTGTGGTCCCTTTGGCGTACACACCAT